>JBOFQO010000337.1:0-2331 GCA_051660925.1 Silanimonas sp.
GCGAAGGTCGTTGATGCCGTGCGTGGTGACGCGCGCACCATGCCCGACGTCGAAACGATGATCGCGACGCTCGCCGCCGACGCGCGCGACGGCGACCACGTGGTGTTCATGTCGAACGGTGGGTTTGAAGATGCGCCGCGGCGGTTCCTCGCCGCGCTTCGCGGCTGATCAACCAGCCAAGAGCCGCACGGCCAGCCACCACGGCACGCCGAGGTAGAACAGGCCGCGGCCGATCCATTCGCTGGCTTCGCGGAAGAACGCCCGCTGCGCCGCCGTGACGAATGGAGCAGCGGTCGCGTTCGCGATCTCAAGGCCGATGCGCAGCGCGGCGGCGAGCAGCATCAGGCCCAGCGACCACGCGCCCCACCAGATCGCCAGCCCGGTGAACCACGCGAGCGGCCCGTAGGTTTGCCACTCCCCGAAGAAGCCGCCGAAGGCGATGACCTGGTGCAGGCGGAACGCGATCAGCGCGGGAAGCAGCGGGAACAGGCCGAACTTCAGCAGCGGATGGTCGAAGCGCGGGCGCCATGCGCGGGCGCGATGCTCGGCCAGTGTCGCGATTTCTGCGCTGTCCGCATCGTGGCCCAACAGGCCCCGCCAGGCGGCGCGTGCGCTCGACGGCGAGGCGAGCGCGAGCGACCAGCCTCGGCCGGAGCCGAGCACGACATCGAGGCCGGGCGAGGGCAGCGGCAGGCGCCACGCCTCGATGCGCGCGATGGCGGCGTGCGGGATCTCAATGCGCTCGCGGCGCCGCTCGATAACCAGGGCGCCGGACTCGATGCGCAGCGCGCAGCGGCAGGCGCGACGCAGCGCCCACGCGATGACGAGCGGCAGCAGCACCAGCAGCGCGAAGGCGCGCAGTTGCGCCAGCGACGCCACCTGCCAGCCGACGCGCGTCGCCATGTCGAAGGCCAGCCACGCCAGGCCGAGGGCGGCCGTCGCGCGCAGCGCGACGAGGCCCACGCGCAGCCTTGTTGAAAGCAAGGCCGCCGGGAACACCGTCGTCGTCGCCACCGCGTTAGAGCGCGCGGCCAGCGCCGCCACGGCCGACCACAGCGCCAGCGCGAGCAGGAAGGCAAGGCCGGCGCGCCCCACCCAGTCGCCCCAGCGCACCATCAGCGTCGGCGCGGGATCGCGCGCGAGCAGAAAGCCGGTGAGCACGGCCTGCTGGCCCATCGCCGTGTGCACCAGCACCTCGCCGGTCTCGTCGATCACGGCGCTCAGGCCGTTGGTGGTCACGCGCAGCTGCGGCAGCCCCGTCTCGGCGCTGCGGAAGGCGGCGACCGCGAGATGCAGGCGCGCGCCGGTCGGCGCGTTGGTGAACCACGAGTCGTTCGACAGGCCGATGATGGCCTGTGCACCGAGCCGCGCGCCGTCGATGGCCAACTGCGGATGCACGTCGTCGAGGCAGATCAGCGGCAGCACGTTGACTTCGCGTGCGTCGCCCCCGCGGCCGCCTGACGCGCGCAGCGGCAGCACGCGCGCGCCATCGCCGGCACGCCAGCCGCCGGCCCAGGGCAGGGCCGCGCGCAGCGCGGGACCGTCGAGCCACGCCGGCACGTGCTCGGTGAACGGGAACGGGTGCGTCTTGCGATAGCTGCCGAGCCGCCCGCGACCGGGCTCGAGGACCACGGCGGCGTTGTACTCGCCGAGCGCGTCGCGCTCGTAGGTGCCGACCACCAGCGGCACGCCCATCGCGTCGACGAAACCCTGGATCTCCGCGTCGAGCGCCGCGCCGTCGTCGCTCCTCGGCTGGCCGAAGGTGGTCGGGTACACCGTCTCCGACCACAGCAGCACGTCGGCGCCGTGGTCGCGCACGGCCGAGGCGGACAGGCCGAAGTGCGTGTCGAGCACCTCGCGCACCACGGCATAGGCCCCCTGTTCGCGACGGCGCGCTTCGTAGTCGGTGAGGCTGGCCTGCACCATCGCGACGCGCAGTACGGCGGTGTCGGCGGGCGGCGGCACGCGCAGCGCCTGCAGCCGCAGCGCGCCATAGCCGGCCACGCCGGCCAGCAGCAGCGCGCACGACGCCAGCGGCAGGGCCCAGGCGCGCCGCCCGTCGCGCCGCCGCGCGATCGCCCGCGCGATGCCTTCGTTGGCGAGCAGCAGCATTGCGGTCAATCCCGCGGCACCGCCGAGATCGGCGGCCTGACGCAGCGCATCGGCGGGCTGCAGGCCGTGGCCGAGCGTGTCGCCGAGCAGCTTCGGCCACAGCGCCTCCGTCGCGACCCCGGCCGCCGCGCCGGCCAGTGCGCGCCGCAGCGCGCCGTGCTTTCGGCCCACCGCATGCCGCACCAGGGCGAAGGCGAAGATCTGCGGCTGCAGCAGCGG
>JBOFQO010000338.1:0-3696 GCA_051660925.1 Silanimonas sp.
TCCGGTGACAGCACGCTGTGGGTGCGGGTCGACAGCCGCGGGACGCTTACCGTGCCGCTGACGCTGTGGCAGCCCGAAGCCTTCGCCACCCACAATCAGGCCCTGTATGCCGTGCACGCCGGCTACTTCGGCCTGCTGCTGGGTTTGGCCGTCTTCTACCTGCTGCTCGGCCTCGGGCTCCGCGACGGCGTGTTCCTGACCTATGCCATCTACGGCCTGTGTCTCGGCATCGGGCTCGCGGCGCAGAACGGTTTCGGCGGTGAGTACCTGTGGCGCGACTGGCCGGCGCTGTCGAACCTGGCGCTGCCGCTCGGCATGCAGGCGTCCACCGGGTTCGGCGCCTGGTTCGTGCTGCGCTTCCTCGACCTCCGTGCCCGCGGCGGAGCGGTGGCCTGGGGCCTGCGCGCGCTGATGTTCAGCTGCTTCGCCGTTGGCATGCCAGCGCTGCTGCTCGATCTGCGCTGGTCCTGGCCGCTGGTGTCAATCAACGCGCTGCTGTTCTGCGGCGTGGCGCTGGCGGCGAGCGTGTCGGCGCTGCGCCGGCGCGTGCCGGCGGCGCTGCCCTTCCTGCTCGCCTGGCTGATGCTGCTCGCCGGCGCCCTGCTGACCGGCCTGCGTAACCTCGGTATCGTGCCGACGAATGCCTGGACGGCGAACGCGCTGCAGATCGGCTCCTCGCTCGAAATGCTGCTGCTCGCCATCGCGTTGGCCGCGCGCTTCGCCGCGCTGCGCACGGCGCACGCCGACTCGCAGGCGCAACTGATCGCCATGAAGCAGCAAGCGCTGGAGCTCGCGACGCGGGCGGAGGCGACGCTGGAAGCCCGCGTTGACGAACGCACTGCCGAGCTGGCGGAGGCCAACCGGCGGCTGCGCGAACGCGAAGTCCAGCTGCGGGCCATGGCCAATCGCGACGTGCTTACCGGCGCGGCCAACCGTGTCGCGCTGCGACAGGCGCTGGAGGCCCAGCTCGACGATTGGAATCGCGGCGGCGCGCCGTTCGCGGTGCTGCTGCTCGACCTCGACGGCTTCAAGCCCGTGAACGATCGCCACGGCCACGCCGTGGGCGATGACGTACTGGTCGAGATCTCGCGACGCCTGTGCCAGGCCGTGCGCGCGGGTGATCTCGTGGCCCGCCACGGCGGCGACGAGTTCGTGCTGCTGCTGCGCAACCTGCTCGAGGACGCCGCGCTCGAGCAGCGCGTCCGCGAGCTGGCCGAGGCGGTGCAGGCGCCGATCCTGATTGGTGAGGAATCGGCCGTGGTGAAGGCCAGCATCGGGGTTGCCCGCGCGGCCACGAGCGCTGACACGGTCGACGGCCTGCTGCGCCGCGCCGACCTCGCGATGTATGCCGCGAAGGCCCAGGGCAGCGGGCGCTGGAGCTACGCGCCGGCCGTCGCCGGCTGAAGGCCTCAGCCGAGCAGACGCAGCGTCCAGCGCCGCGCGATCGGCGCACAGAAGAACGCCGCGACGATGGCGATCGGCCAGGCCACGATGAAGGCGTGCAGCCAGCGGCCGATGAAGCCGCTATCAAGACCGGTGTTGATCGCGGTGAGCACGGCGCTCATCAGGAAGGCCATCAGCAGGGCCATCAGCGTGGCGAACACGGCGCGGAATTTCAGGGAATCCATCACGGCGGGGGAGACGCTCGTCGGCAGGGCGCCCACCTTCGGGCGCCACTGCGGGCCGATCAAGCGCACCGGCGGAACGCTGCAGTTCGTACAGGCGCGCGACCTCCCGTTGCAGCGCCTGTACGTCCTCGGCGACGCGGAAGTTGTTGTCCTCCACCAGGAACACGCCGGCCACGCCCGCCGCGCCGTCCACCCAGCCCTGGAAGCCGAACGCGCCGGGGCTGGATTCGACCACCGGGGCTCCTGCGCGCGCGGTGGGCAGGATCCAGAATCCAAAACCGTAGCCCCAGCCCGGGTACAGATCGACGGTCGGCGGCGTGTCGGCGCGTGCCAGCCCACGCGCGTGGTCGCGCTGCATCGCGCGGATCGTCGACGTCGACAGGTAACGCTGGCCCGCGTTCGCGCCCTCGCGGATCAGGCCGTCGGCCTGCCACATCGCGACGATCCGGCGGTAATCCGCCAACGTGCTGCGCACGCCGCCGCCGATGCGCGGGTTCGGCACGGTCACGAGGCCGGGCGCCGTGCTGTTGAAGCCGAAATCGGTGGCCACGAGGCCCAGCGGCGCGGTGAGTTCGCGCGCGAACAGCGCGTCCCACGACAGCCCGGTGGCGCGCTCGGCCATGGCCCCTGCCACCTGCATCGACAGCCCGCCGTACGAGAACGCGGTGCCGGGCGCGCTCTGCATCGGGCCGGCGAGGATCTGCGCCGCGCAGGCCTGCAGCGTGGTCAGCGGGTTCCCGACGCAGCCCGATTCCTCGCCGGGCAGGCCGCTGGTGTGTGAGAACAGCTGCGCCAGCGTGATGCCGCGCTTGTCGGCGGACGCGGTGGGCCACCACTCGCCGACGGTGCTGTCCCAACGCAAGGTTCCGCGTTCCACCAGCCGTGCCAGCACCAGCGCCGATGCCCACTTGCTCGCGGAAGCGATCGGCACGCGAGTGGCGTCGTCGTAGTCACCGTAGTGGCCAGTGAACACTGGCGCGCCGTTGTGCGACAGCCACAGCGAGGCGCCTTCCAACCGATGGCGTGCGACGAGCGAGCGCATCTGCGCGTCGACGGTGGCGAGGCTGGGCTTGCGCGGTGCCTGCGCCGAAGCGGGCAGGGCGAGCACGAGCGTGGCGAGGAGGGCGAGGAAGGGGCGGTGCATGGAAAGCCGAACGCGCGCAGCAGGCGGATGGTTGACGCCTGGGAGCGCAATCCTTGGCTCCCTGCCCATTCTTGACACTCCGGATGGCGCGTTGCACTAACCTTCCGCTATCGAGTCCATGGAGCCCCCCGCCGTGTTTCTCCGCCCGATCGTTCTCTTCGCCGCGCTGTTTTCGGGCCTTACCGCCTGCGCTTCGGCACCTAGGTCCGCGCCGCAAGCCGCAACGTCACCGCCGAACGGTCCCGATGCTCGAATCGAGTCTTCCACCTCGCCCAGTCACGCCGAGAGGGCAACCGCCCCGCCGCCGCTGTCGGCATTCGAGGGCACTTGGCAGTACGGCGAGCCGTGCAAAGGCATTTACCACTGGATGCAGCTTCGCCTCGACGGGTTGCGCCTTCAGGGTCGCTGGGCGGCTTACAGCGAAAACTGGGGCTTTGACAGCGGCGCGATCCGCGCATCACCTGCGCCTGCTTACCCCGAAGACAACCAGTGGGGGTTCACGCGCGCTCAGATCGCTACGATTCGTCGTGAAGGATTTCTCGAACTGGAAACTTGCCAAGACGTCAGCGATCTGCCGCGCTATGCCGAGTCGCGCTGCCCTGAGGTTGAGTCTTGGCCCCGAGAATGGCTCAAGCTTGATACCAAACTGGATCCAAAGACGAGTGAATTGATGTTCGTCGCGCCGAACTTCATGAGCTACGTTCGGATGAAGCGCGTCGAGGAATCCTCGGCTCCCCCGCCCTCTTGCCCTGCCTCCGCGCCAGGAGAAACTCCATGAGCGGTCCAGAAACACCGTCTGCGTCCGAGATCCGCGCGGCGCTCTACTACGCTGTCGGCGTAAGCAGTGAGGGCTCGCGGGATTCGTTCGTTCTTGCATTCGCTGGTCGGCGAGCTGGAGGGTTGCTTCAGCCGGCAGAGAACAGC
>JBOFQO010000339.1:0-5374 GCA_051660925.1 Silanimonas sp.
GCCACGCTGGGCTTCACGACCCCCACGCCGATCCAGGCCGAGGCCATCCCGGCCGCGCTGGAAGGCCGCGACCTGCTCGCCGGCGCCCCAACGGGCACCGGCAAGACCGCCGCCTTCGGCCTGCCGCTGCTGCAGAAGCTCGCCGCCGGTGAGCGCGGTCGCAATCCGCGTGCGCTGATCCTCGCGCCCACCCGCGAGCTGGCGCAGCAGGTGCACGACAACCTGCGCGACTACGCCAAGCACCTGTCGCTGAAGATGGCCGTCGTCTACGGCGGCGTCTCGCTGGTGAACCAGGCCAACACCCTGCGCCGCGGCGTCGACATCATCGTGGCCTGCCCGGGCCGCCTGATCGACCACATGCAGCAGCGCAACGTCGACCTCCGCGAGGTGCAGGTGCTGGTGCTCGACGAGGCCGACCGCATGCTCGACATCGGCTTCCTGCCGGCCATCCGCCGCATCATCGCGATGGTGCCGAAGCAGCGCCAGACGATGCTGTTCTCGGCCACCTTCGACAAGGCCATCCGCGAGATCGCCAAGGAAGCGCTGCGCGAACCGCAGGAAATCCAGGTGAACCCGCCGAACGCCGTCGCCACGATGGTCACGCACCGCGTGCACCCGGTGCGCGACACGCAGAAGCGCGAGGTGCTGCTGAAGCTGCTGTCGACGCACTACCAGGACCAGACGCTGGTGTTCGCCAAGACCAAGCACGGCTCGGACCGCCTCGCGAAGCAGATCACCGCCGCCGGCATCCGCGCCGAGGCCATCCACGGCAACAAGTCGCAGAACGCGCGCCTGCGCGCGCTGGCCGACTTCAAGAGCGGCGCCGTGCGCGTGCTGGTGGCGACCGACATCGCCGCCCGCGGCCTCGACATCCCGGCCCTGCCGCGCGTCATCAACTTCGAGCTGCCGATGGTCCCCGAGGACTACGTGCACCGCATCGGCCGCACGGGCCGCGCCGGCTGCACGGGCGAGGCGGTCTCGCTGGTGTCGAAGGACGAAGCCAAGCTGCTGCGCCAGGTGCAGCGCATCCTGAAGGACCCGCTGGAAGTGCGCGGCCTCGACGGCTTCCCGCCGGACTGGAGCTTCCGCGACGGCAACGACATCACCGACGACAGCACCGCCGGCCAGCAGCGCGCACGTCGCCCGGACGGTCCGCGTCCGCCGCGTCGCGACGGCGCCCCGGGCGGCAACGCCGGCGGCCCGCGCCGCGATGGCCACGCGCACGGCCAGCGCCGTGACGGCGGTCGCCCGCAGGCGCACGCCGGCGGCCCGCGCCGCGATGGCGGCGGTGGCGGTGGGCAGCGCCAGGGCGGTCAGCGTCGCGAAGGGTCGCGACAGGGCTGACGCACGAGGTTGACCCAGCGCGGCGCCGCGACGGCGGCACCGCGATGGGCGGCATGGAACGGGCCTACGGGCCCGTTTCTAGTTCCGGGACGTTCCTTTTTCCATGCCCCGGGCGCAGGCTGTCGGCTCCCGGGGGAGGAGACGCTCCATGCTGCGAACCGTTCTCGCATTCCTGCTCGGCGCCGTTGCGATGGTCGCCACCGTCACCGCGCTGCAGATGCTCGGCCACGGGATCGGGCCGCCGCCGACGGGGCTCGCGCCCCCGCCGCCCGAACAGATCGAGGCGCTGGTGGCGCAGATGCCGCTGGCCGCGAAGCTCTGGGTGCTCGTGACCTACGCCATCGCTGTCGAACTGGGAACGATCGTCGCCGTGCTGGTGCAGCGCACGCGCTGGCGCGGGCTGGCGATGGCGATCGGCCTGCTGATGATGGCGCTGTGCGCGCTGAATTTCTGGATGCTGCCGCATCCGTGGTGGATGGTCGTCGTCGGCCTTCTGCTGCCGCTGCCGGTGGCGATGACCGCGGGCTGGTGGCTGCGGCCGCGCGCGCCCGCGGCGGCCTGAGCGCAGCGCGCGGCGCATGCAGCGCATCGTCATCGCGAAGCCCGGCGGCTTCGACGCGCTGCGCCTCGTCGACAGCCCCGACCCGACGCCCGCGCGCGGTGAAGTGCGGCTGCGCGTCGAGGCCTGCGGCGTCAACTACGCCGACGGCATCATCCGCATGGGCCTGTACGAGAGCGCCAAGCGCCTGCACGGCTACCCGATCACGCCGGGCTTCGAAGTGGCCGGCGTCGTCGATGCGCTGGGCGAGGGCGTGGATGGCTGGCAGCTCGGCGACCGCGCCATCGGCGTAACCCTGTTCGGCGGCTACGCGAGTTCGATCTGCCTGGCCGTCGACCGCGTGTTCGCCACGCCGCCGGGGCTGTCGAGCGAGCAGGCCGCCGCGCTGCCGACGGTGTTCCTGACGGCGTGGTTCATGGCGCACCGGCAGGTGCACCCGCGTGTCGGCGAACGCTGGCTGGTGCACTCGGCCGCCGGCGGCGTCGGCGGCGCCCTGCTGCAGCTCGCGCGGCTGGCCGGCGTCGAGGCCACTGGCGTGGTCGGTTCGGCGCGGAAGATCGACGCGGCGAAGGCCATGGGCGCCGCGCACGTCATCGACAAATCGGCGGGCGACTGGGCCGCGGCCGCGCGGACCATCGCGCCGGGCGGCTTCCACGCGACGTTCGATGCGAACGGCGTCTCGACCCTGCAAGCGAGCTTCGATCGGCTGGCGCCGATGGGGAAACTCGTGGTCTACGGCTTCGCGTCGATACTGCCGAAGGACGGTCGGGTGAACTGGCTGAAGCTGGCCTGGGACTGGTGGCGCACGCCGCGCTTCAACCCGCTGGCGATGACCACGAGCAACCGCAGCGTGCTGGCCGCGAACCTGAGCTTCCTGTCCGCGGAAGCGCCGCTGCTGCGCGAAGGCATGCTCTGGCTGCTTGATCGCTTCGCCGACGGCCGCCTCGTCCCGCCGCCGGTCGAGGCGTTTGCGCTGGTTGACGCCGCGCAGGCGCACCGGCGCATCGAGTCCGGGCAGAGTGTGGGCAAACTCGTCCTTCGGCCCGGGCCTCCCGCCTGAGCCCACGCGCGCTGCGGTGCACCACGAAATGGCCGACAACCCGATCTTCAGCCTCTTCCTCCCGCTCGCGCTCGGCATCGTGATGATCGGGCTGGGCCTGCACCTGACGCTGGCCGACTTCAAGCGGGTGGCCACGGCGCCGAAGGCGGTGCTGGTGGCGCTGGCCGTGCAGACGGTGCTGCTGCCGCCGGTGGCCTTCGGGCTGGCCTGGGGCTTCGGCCTGCCGCCGGAGCTCGGCCTCGGCCTCGTGCTGCTGGCGGCCTCGCCGGGCGGCGTCACCGCCAACCTGTTCTCGCACCTCGCCCGCGGCGACGTCGCGCTGAACATCAGCCTCACCGCGATCAACAGCGTGCTGGCGCTGGTGACGCTGCCGGTGTGGACGGCGCTCGGGCTGTCGCTGCTGCTGTCGAGCGAACAGGCCATCCCGCCGCCGACGCGCAAGATCATCGAGGTCGGCGTCATCGTGATCCTGCCGGTGGTGATCGGCATGACGCTGCGCGCCTGGAAACCGCTGATCGCCGAGAAGCTCGACAAGCCGGTGCGGCTGGCGTCGACGCTGATCCTCATCGGGCTCATCGCCGCCGCGGTGATCCTGGAGCGCGAGACGCTGGCGAAGTACGCCGCCGTGGTCGGCATGGCCGCCCTGCTTTTCAACCTCGTCAGCCTGCTGGCCGGCTACGCCGCCGGCCGTGCGGCGCGGCTCAGTGTGCCGCAGGCCACCGCCATCGCCTTCGAGATCGGCATCCACAACGGCACGCTGGCGATCTTCGTGGCCCTGCACGTGCTGTCGATGCCGGGGGCGGCCGTGGTGCCGGCGCTCTAGACGCTGCTGATGTACCTCACCGGCGGGCTGTTCGCGTGGTGGGTGCTGAAGCGGGCGCTGCCGAAGGCGGCATAGCGCGCCACGCCGGACTCAGGGGAGGTCGAGGTCGAGGTCGAGCTCGAGAATCTCCGGATCGGCGCCGACTCGATAGCAGCGGACCAGAGGCCGACCACTGCGGTCGAGGAGCTCCCAGACACATCCGTCGGCGCCTTCCACGTTGCGGCTGTCGAACACTCGCTCTCCGTCTCTTTCGACCGAGTTGAAATGCGGGCGTGCACGGTGGAAGAACAGCGCGTAGGAATGACCGGCAATCTCGCGCGTGAGGATCAGCTCACCGTGGGCAGTGGCTTCGACGCTCTGGTTTGCCTTGTGGTTGAGCAGAGAAACAAACGCCCAGAGGACCAGCGCGAATGGGAAGAGGGCCGCATAGACGGCCCATGGCATCTTCCGCTGCTCCTCCATCAGATCGGCTTGACGAACACCAGCACCAGGATGCCGAGCAGCAGCACGACCGGCACTTCGTTGAACCAGCGCAGCCACGTCGCGGATTTCGGCGCGGCGCCCTTCGCGATGGCTTTCACCATGCGCCCAGCGACGATGAAGTGGGCCAGCACGCCGAGCACCAGCAGGAACTTCAGGTGCATCCAGCCGCGGCCGGCGGTGATGTGCGGCCACAGCTCCGGATCGATGACGCGGCCGAACCACAGCAGGAAGCCAAACAGGAATACGAAGCCCAGCATCACGTGGCCAAATCGGTAGAGACGCTGGCCCATCAGCACGAGGCGCGCGACGACGGCGGGCTCCGCCTTCGCCTCCGAGATATTCACCAGAATCCGGGGCAGGTAGAACACGGTGGCCATCCACGCGATGACGAACAGCGTGTGCAGCAGCTTGGTCCACAGGTAGGTGTTGCCGAGGTAGAGGTCCATCGCGGGCTTCCGGGGAATCAGGCCGACAGCTTGCCACGCACGGGCGTGGCGGCCGCGTGGCGACCGGCGGTGCGCGGGCCTAGACTTGGCCCATGGACGACACCACCCAGCTCGCCTGCCCGCACTGCCTGTCGATCAACCGCGTGCCCGACGCGCGGCTCGGGGACGACCCGAAATGCGGGCGCTGCGGGAATGCGCTCTTCACCGGCATGCCGCTGCCGCTCACGTCGACGAATGCGGAGGCGCTGCTGTTGAAGTCCGAGCAGCCGGTCGTCATCGACGCCTGGGCGGCCTGGTGCGGGCCCTGCCGCAGCTTCGCGCCGACGTTCGCCGCCGCCTGCCAGCGGCTGGAGCCGCAGTTCCGCTTCGTCAAGCTGGACACCGAGGCCGAGCCGCAGTTGGCCAGTCAGTTCCGCATCCAAAGCCTGCCCACGCTGATCGCCTGGCAGGGCAGCCGCGACGGCGGCCACGAGGTGGCGCGCACCAGCGGCGCGCTGCCGATGAACGCCTTCATGCAGTGGCTGGCGACCAGCTACGGCCTCGCCTGAGCGCACGTGACCGGCGAGCACCCCGTCGCGACCCATCGGCGCGATCGCCTTGCGACCGCCGTCGGGCTGGCGATCGCGTCGATCAAGGGCGTCGTCCTGCTGACGTTGACC
>JBOFQO010000340.1:0-3621 GCA_051660925.1 Silanimonas sp.
AGAAGCAGGGCGGCGACGGTGTCGCTGGCCCACTGCTTGGCGAGGTTCGGCCCCATGTCGGCCATGCCGGGATTGCCGTTGGGGTTGTAGACGACGAAAGCGTAGCCCTTGCCGGCGTTGTCCTTGGCGAGGGCAGCGATCGCGGCTTCGTCGGTCATTTTCTCTTCCGGCAGGCTGGGCAGCACGTAGATGCCGGGCCACGCCAGATCCTGCCGCATCGTCGCCAGCGCGGCGTCTGCAGGCTTGCCGTAGTGCATGCCCTTGTCGCCGAGGCCCAGCGCCATGTGCGCGATGGCGCCCCAGAAAAAGAACACGAGGCCACCGATCAGGCCCGCAACGATGATGCGCATGTCCACCCCTCCCCAGGTGCCGGGCCGATTGCCCGACGCGATGCTGCGCGGCCGGCGGCTGCCGCACAAGCCCATCAGCCGGGCAGCGGCCCGCGCCAGGATTCGCCGAGCCGCGCGCCGAGCCACACCGCGGCGAACCCGCCGGCCAGCGTCAGGGCGAGGTAGCCGGCCAGCGCGTCGAGGCGCCCGCTGCGGGCCAGCAGCAGGCTTTCGAGCATCAGCGCGGAGTACGTGGTGAGCCCGCCGAGCAGGCCGACGACGAGGAAGGCGCGCAGCGTCGTGCCCATGGGACCGCGCCCTTCCAGCCAGATCAGCAGCAGGCCGGCGCCGAGCGCGCCGCCCGCCATCACGAGCAGCAGCAGATGCAGGTTCACCGCCCCTCCCCCTTGGTGGCGGCCGCCCTCGCCTGCGCGCGCGCCACCCGCAGCGCGTCGAGTTTTTCCTTGAGCTTGATCTCCAACCCGCGCTCGACCGGCTGGTAGTACACGCGGCCTTCGAGCGCTTCCGGCAGGCAGATCTGCCCGAGCGCCACGCCGCCGTCGACGTCCGGGTCGTACTGGTAGCCCTGGCCATAGCCGAGGCCCTTCATCAGCTTCGTCGGCGCATTGCGCAGCGCCATCGGCACGTCCAGCGTGCCGAGCTTCTCGACGTCGGCGCGCGCGGCCTTCCAGGCCACGTAGCCGGCGTTGCTCTTCGCGCAGCTGGCCAGGTAGAGCGTGAGCTGGGCCAGGGCCAGTTCGCCTTCCGGCGCGCCGAGGCGGTCGAAGGCCTCCCAGGCGCTGATCGCCATGTCGAGCGCCCGCGGGTCGGCCAGTCCAATGTCCTCGACCGCCATGCGCGTGAGCCGCCGCGCGAGGTAGGCCGGGTCGCAGCCGCCGTCGATCATCCGCGCCAGCCAGTAGATCGCGGCGTCGGGGTCGGAGCTGCGCACCGATTTGTGCAGGGCCGAGATCTGGTCGTAGAACTGCTCGCCCTGCTTGTCGAAGCGACGCGTGCGGTCGGCGAGCACCTGGGACAGCGTCGTCCCGTCGATGCGGCGGCCTTCGGCGACCTCGGCGGCAATCTCGAGCAGGGTGAGTGCGCGGCGCACGTCGCCGTCGGCGGCTTGGGCGATGCTCGCGAGTGCGTCGTGCTCGACCGACAGGCCCAGCGTGCCGAGCCCCCGCACCGGGTCGAGCAGCGCGCGCTGCAAGGCTTCGACGATGTCCTCGACCGACACGGCTTCGAGCACGTGAACGCGACAGCGCGACAGCAGCGCGGAGTTCAGCTCGAAGCTCGGGTTCTCGGTGGTCGCGCCGACGAAGACGATGTGCCCGGCTTCAATGTGCGGCAGGAAGGCATCCTGCTGCGTCTTGTTGAAGCGGTGCACCTCGTCGACGAACAGCACGGTGCGCTCGCCGCGCGCGAAGGCCTCGGACGCCTCAGCGAGCACCTTGCGCACTTCGGGCAGGCCGCTCATCACCGCGGAGATCGCATGGAAGCGCGCGCTCGACTGCGCGGCGACGAGGCGGGCCAGCGTGGTCTTGCCGCAGCCCGGCGGGCCCCAGAGGATCATCGAGTGCACGCGACCCGCGTCGAGGGCACGACGCAGCGCGGCGTTCGGTGCCAGCAGGCGGCGCTGGCCAACGACCTCGTCGAGGTCGCGCGGCCGCATGCGCTCGGCGAGCGGAGCGGCCGCCGTCATCGCGGGCGACGCATCGCGCTCGCCGCGTATGCTCATTCCTGCAGCGGACGCACTTCGGCGCTGTCGCGGGTGTCGCCGACCACGTCGACGCCCTCGGGCGGCACGAAGCGGAACAGGTCGGCGGGCAGCGCGCCGTTGCGCTTCCACTGGCTGAAGCTCACTTCGGTGCGCTGGCCGAGCTGGTCCTGGAACACCATGCGCGCCAGCCCAGTCGCGTCAAAGCCGAGCTTCGCCGACTGCACCGCCGACTCCTCCGGCTTGCGCGCCTTCAGGTCGACCCAGGCGAGGCCGTTGGCGCGACCGCCATCGGTGACGACGAACTGGCGGTCGAGTTCACCCGGGTCGATCAGGGCCGCGAGCGGGCTCGACTGTTCCTCGTAGCTCTGCACGCGCACCGTCACCTGCTCGAGGTCCGGGTCGTACAGCCAGAGGTGGTCGCCGTCGGCGACGATCAGCTGCGGAAACGGCTGCTGATACTCCCAGCGGAACTGCCGCGGCGCCTTCAGCGAGATGCGGCCTTCGCTGCGCTCGGTGGGTTCGCCGTTGGCGTCGAACACCTGCTGGTCGAAGCGGCCGTCGAGGCTGCGCAGGTCGGTCGAGAAGCGCGTGATCGCCTCGCGACCGGCGCTGGCCGCGGCGATCGCGGGGGCCAGCACGAGGACGGCAAGAGCGGCGGTGCGGAGGACGTGGGCGAGCAGGGTCATGGCGATGCTGAGGCGGGGCCACGGGTGGGCCCGGATGGCGCGAAGTCTCCCGCGGCGTGACTGAACGGAAGCGTCACCGCGGCGGCGGCGGGGCGATGACCATGCGGTCGCCGTTGTGCTCGGCCGGCGAGACGATGCCGGCGTTCTCCATGGCTTCCACGAGGCGCGCGGCTCGGTTGTAGCCGATCTTCAGGCGACGCTGCACCGACGAGATCGAGGCCTTGCGGCTCTCGGTGACGAAAGCCACGGCCTGGTCGTAGAGCGGGTCGTTTTCGCTGTCGTCGCTGGCGGCCGCTTCCGGCAGGCCGCTGGCGCCAACGACGGTGCCGTCGCCCAGCGTCTGCACTTCGGCCAGCACGCCCTCGATGTAGTCGGCGCCGCCGCCGTGCTGCTTCAGGAACTCGACGACGCGATGCACTTCCTCGTCGGAGACGAAGGCGCCATGCACACGCTCTGGCAGCGCCGTGCCGGGCGGCAGGTAGAGCATATCGCCGTGGCCGAGCAGGGTCTCCGCGCCGGATTGATCAAGGATCGTGCGCGAGTCGATCTTGGAGCTGACCTGGAACGCGATGCGGGTCGGGATGTTCGCCTTGATCAGGCCGGTAATCACGTCGACCGACGGACGCTGCGTGGCGAGGATGAGGTGGATGCCGGCAGCGCGGGCCTTCTGCGCGAGGCGGGCGATCAGCTCCTCCACCTTCTTGCCGACGATCATCATCATGTCGGCGAACTCGTCGATGAAGACGACGATGTAGGGCAGCTCTTCCAGCGGGCGTGGCTGCTCGCCGAGCTCGGGGTTCGGCTTGAACAGCGGGTCCATCAGCGGCTGGCCGGCATCGCGCGCGTCCTTCACCTTGCGGTTGAAGCCCGCGAGGTTGCGCAC
>JBOFQO010000341.1:0-3394 GCA_051660925.1 Silanimonas sp.
GTGCGAGCTCGACGGCCGCCTTTCCGACCGCCATCGCGTGGGCGAGGTCGGTTTTGCTGGCGAGGTGCCGCGCCGAGCGTTGCAGGTAGTCGGGCACCGTCCAATGCACCTTGACGCCGAGCTTGTCCTTGCAGAGGGCCGCCAGCATCGGGCCGACGCCGCCGAGCTGCGAATGCCCGAACGCGTCCTTGCCGCCGGCCTCGGCCACGAAGCGGCCGTCGGCGTGGCGGATGCCCTCCGAAACGACGACAACGCAGTAGCCCACCTTCTTCACCACGGCCTGCACCTTGGCGAGGAACGCGGCTTCATCGAACGCGTTCTCAGGGAACAGGATCAGGTGCGGGGCCTGGTCCTCGCCGCGCCCAGCGAGGCCCGCAGCGGCGGCCAGCCAGCCGGCATGGCGGCCCATCACCTCGTAGACGAACACCTTGGTCGAGGTGTCGGCCATGGCGGCGACGTCGAGTGCCGCCTCGGCCACCGAGACGGCCGTGTACTTCGCCGCCGAGCCGAAGCCCGGGCAGCAGTCGGTCACCACGAGGTCGTTGTCGACCGTCTTCGGCACGCCGATGCAGGTGAGCGGGTAGCCGAGTTCGGTCGCGACCTTCGAGAGCTTCAGCGCGGTGTCGGCCGAATCGTTGCCGCCGTTGTAGAGGAACCAGCGGATGTCGTGCGCGCGGAACACGTCGATCAGGCGCTCGTATTGGGCGCGGTCCTGCTCGATGGATTTCAGCTTGAAGCGGCAGCTGCCGAAGGCGCCGCCGGGCGTGTGCGCCAGCCCCTTGATCTCGCTCGCTTTCAGCTTGCGGGTGTCGTAGAGCTCCTCGCGCAGCGCGCCGAGGATGCCGTTCTTCGCCCACAACGCCGGCACCTTGTGGGCGCGGGCGGCCGTGAGCACCGCGCTGGCGGTGGCGTTGATGACGGCGGTGACGCCACCGGACTGGGCGTAAAGCAGATGGCCTTTCGGCATGGGGGTGCTCCGTGGGGCAGGGCAGGGCCGCGTGCGGCCCGGGCCCGCCATTGAAGCGGTTCTTGTTTGACTTCACCACCCGGGGCCGCTAGCGTGAGTTCGTCCGCACGGCCTGTCGGCGGCCCCCCGTATCGAGTTGGGGGTGAAGACGGTGCCGTGCGTCATCGTTTATGGAGCCCCTACATGCGACTCGTCTTCCTCGGCGCCCCCGGTTCGGGCAAGGGCACGCAGGCCACCCGGCTTCGCGAGCACTTCAACATCGCCCACATCTCGACCGGTGACCTGCTGCGCGCTGCGGTGAAGGAAGGCACGCCGCTCGGCCTGCAGGCGAAGGCCGTGATGGACGCCGGCCATCTGGTGTCCGACGCGATCGTGTTGGGCATGCTCGAGGAGCGCCTCGCCAAGCCGGACACCGCCAACGGCTTCATCCTCGACGGCTACCCGCGCAACCTCGCACAGGCCGACGCGCTCGACGCGCTGCTCGGACGCATCGGCCAGCCGCTCGATGCGGTGATCAAGTTCGAGGTACCGAACGAAGTCATCGTCGGCCGCTGCGAGATCCGCTACGCCGCGGAAGGCCGCGCCGACGACCACCCGGAAACCGTGCGCAAGCGCCTGACCGTGTACGCCGAGCAGACCGCGCCGGTGGCCGGGTTCTACCAGTCGCGCGGGCGCCTCGCCATCGTCGACGGCGTCGGGCCGATGGACGAGGTGTTCCAGCGCATCGTGGCGGCGCTGCCGCAGCGTTGAGTCCCTTGCGGCTCCACATCCTCGGCATCTGCGGGACGTTCATGGGCGGCATCGCCGCCCTGGCGCGCGAGCTCGGCCACGCGGTCGAAGGCAGCGACCAGAATGTCTACCCGCCGATGAGCACCCAGCTCGAAGCGCTGGGCATCGCGCTGGCCAGCGGCTATTCGGCCTCGAACCTCAGCGCCGGCGTCGACGAGGTCGTCGTCGGCAATGCACTGTCGCGCGGCAATGCCGCGGTCGAGCACGTGCTCGATGCCGGGATGCGCTACACCTCAGGGGCCCAGTGGCTTTCGGAGCATGTGCTGCGCGGCCGCGAAACGCTGGCCGTCGCCGGCACGCACGGCAAGACCACGACGACCTCGCTGCTGGCCTTCCTGCTCGATGCGGCGGGCCGCGATCCCGGGTTCCTCGTCGGTGGCGTGCCGGAGAACTTCGGCGTGTCCGCGCGCGCCGGCACGGGCCGCGAGTTCGTCGTCGAGGCCGACGAGTACGACACGGCCTTTTTCGACAAGCGCAGCAAGTTCGTGCACTACCGCCCGACGGTGGCGGTGCTGAACAACCTCGAGTACGACCATGCCGACATCTTCCCCGACCTCGCGGCGATCCAGCGGCAGTTCCATCATCTCGTGCGCATCGTGCCCGGCCGCGGGCGGCTGATCGTCAACGGCGAGGACGCCGCACTCGCGGACGTGCTGGCCATGGGCTGCTGGACCCCGGTGGAGCGCTTCGGGATTGTCGACGCGAACGGGCGACCGGAAGCAACCGCGGCATCGCTTGCCGCGGCCGGCGCGGCGGCGCTGGACTGGACCGCGCAGCTGCTGAAAGCCGACGGCTCGCGCTTCGCGGTCGCGCATCGCGGCACGGCACTCGGCGTCGTCGACTGGCCGCTGGTCGGCCGCCACAACGTGATGAACGCGCTGGCGGCACTCGCCGCCGCGGCCGCGGTGGGCTGCGACGCGAAGGCGCTGCTGCCGGCCTTCGCCCACTTCGCCAGCGCCAAGCGCCGGCTCGAAGTGGTGGGCGTGGCGCGCGGCGTCACCGTCTACGACGACTTCGCCCACCATCCGACGGCGATCCGCACCACGCTCGACGGCCTTCGCGCCAAGGTCGGCAGCGCGCGCGTGATCGCCGCGCTCGAGCCGCGCAGCAATTCGATGCGCCTCGGTGCGCACGCCGACGCGCTCGCGCCCTCGCTCGACCCGGCCGACGCCACCGTGTTCCTGCATCGCCCGAACCTGCCCTGGGACGCGGCGAAGGTCGTCGACGCCGTGCGCGGCGACGCACGGACCGTGCCCGACGTCGAGACAATGATCGCCACGCTCGCCGCCGACGCGCGCGATGGCGACCACGTGGTGTTCATGTCGAACGGCGGCTTCGAGGATGCGCCGCGGCGGTTCCTCGCCGCGCTTCGCGGCTGATCAACTAGCCAAGAGCCGCACGGCCAGCCACGCCGGCACGCCGAGGTAGAACAGGCCGCGGCCGATCCATTCGCTGGCTTCGCGGAAGAACGCCCGCTGCGCCGCCGTGACGAATGGCGCAGCGGTCGCGTTCGCGATCTCAATGCCGATGCGCAGCGCGGCGGCGAGCAGCATCAGGCCCAGCGACCACGCGCCCCACCAGATCGCCAGCCCGGTGAACCACGCGAGCGGCCCGTAGGTTTGCCACTCCCCGAAGAAG
>JBOFQO010000342.1:0-1938 GCA_051660925.1 Silanimonas sp.
GACGGTCGCCCCGGGCGCCTCGACCCTGATCACCGCGCGCGTCACCGCCGCGACCAACCCGACGAGCACCAGCGTCGGCGTCACCGCCAACCTGTCCGCGCTGGGCGGCAGCAAGAGCCAGCGCCTGCGCGACAACGGCCTGACCGGCGATGCCGTCGCCGGCGACGGCATCTTCAGCTTCCGCCAGACCGTCGGCAGCAGCGTCGCCACGGGCGCGAAGTCGGTCCGCATCGCCGTGAACGACGCACAGGGCCGCTCGGCCTCCGCCACCGCTGGCGTCACGGTCGGTGCCGCCGAGCCGAGCGTCTCGCCGTTCGGTTCGGCCACGGCCAGCCCGAGCAGCCTGCTCGCCGGCGAATCGAGCCTGCTGACGGTGCGCGTCACCGCCGGCACCGGCCCGGCCAGCACGGGCCTCACCGTGAGCAGTGACCTGTCGAGCCTCGGTCTGGGTGCGTCGCAGGCCTTCAACGACGCCGGCCAGAACGGCGACGCCGTCGCCGGTGACGGCACGTACAGCGTCCGCGCCACCGTGCCGGGTGCCGCTTCGACGGGCACCCGCACGTTGTCGGCACGCATCGCCGATGCGCAGGGTCGCAGCAGCACCGCGGGCTTCAGCCTGACGGTGAACGCCGCGCCGGCACAAACCGAGCCGCCGGTGACGTCGGCCGCGGCGCCGCAGGCTTGCGCCAACTTCTACACCGCGAGCTTTGCGCTGCCGCAGGGTCAGCAGGTTTCGACCGTGCCGGGCCTTGGCAAGCCGGTGAAGGGCACGTCGTGGCGCGATCCGGTGCATGGCACCTGCGGCATCCGCGTGACCGACCACGCCGTCGAGGCGCCTTCGGGCATGGCGCGCCACGACTACTCGCGTCGCCAAGCCTTCAACGTCGACAACAGCTACCTGCTCGTGCAGGCGACGAACGGCTTCTGGCACCTGTACAACGCCAACACGATGGCCTTCATCCGCACGCTGAGCGGCCCGGCCGGCGACGCCGAGATCCAGTGGCACCCGACCGATCCGAAGAGCCTGTACTACTTCGACACCAACGGTGGCATGGTGCTGCGCCAGCTCAACGTCGACACGGGCACGATCACCGCGGCCGCGAACTTCGCCGGCAAGCTGCCTTGGGCGGACGCTGCCCGCGTGTGGACGAAGTCGGAAGGCGCGCCCTCCGCCGACGGCCGCTACTGGTGCCTGATGGCCGAGACGAGCAGCTTCGCGATCCGCGGCGTCATCGTGTACGACCTGCAGACGCAGACGGTGGTCGGCTCGCGCGCGCTGTCGGCCCGCCCCGATCACACCGGCATGTCCGCTTCGGGTCGCTGGTGCGTGGTCTCGCACCTGGCCGGCAGCGGCGGCACGGTGGCCTGGGATCGTTCGTTCACGACCTCGCGCCAGCTGCATAGCACGTCGGAGCATTCGGACCTCGCGCTGAACGCGCAGGGCCAGGACGTCTACGTCGCCGTGGACTATCAGGCCAATGCCGGTGACTTCTTCATGCACAACATCGACACCAATGTGCGCACCAATCTGTTCCCGACCTACATCTCGGGCTCAGCGACGGCCTACCACGTGTCGGGCCAGGCGTTCGCCAAGCCGGGCTGGGTGCTGGTGTCGACCTACGGCGCCTCGGGTTCGAACCAGTGGCTGCACAACAAGCTGATGGCGGTTGAGCTGAAGTCCGGTGGTCGCATCCTCAACATCGGCCACCACCAGAGCCGTCTGAGCGGCTACTGGACCGAGCCGCAGGCCTCGGTGAACCGCGACTTCACCCGCGTGATCTGGGCGTCGAACTTCGGCACGACCAGCGACACCGACATCGACGCGTACATGATGTACCTGCCGCCGAGTGCCATTCCGGCCGCGCAGTAACGGGTCGCGCAAGGCGCAGGTCAACGATCCAGGGACAGGACGCAGCGGCGGCGTGGTGACACGCCGCC
>JBOFQO010000343.1:0-5842 GCA_051660925.1 Silanimonas sp.
AAAAGCAAACGGCCGGGTTTCCCCGGCCGTTTGCGTCAAGCGTTGGAGCGATGGATCAGAAGCGGTAGCGCAGGGTCAGCTGGGCCGCCCACTGCGACTCGCCGCGGTTCTGGCGGAT
The DNA here is from genome assembly GCA_051660925.1 of Silanimonas sp. GTDB lineage: Bacteria > Pseudomonadota > Gammaproteobacteria > Xanthomonadales > Xanthomonadaceae > Silanimonas. Next base: position 119 of record JBOFQO010000343.1, read on the forward strand.
GATCGTGTTCTCGAAGGTGCCAAGGCCGTAGATGTAGCGGCCCGAGGCGTCCGTACCGAGGTAGTTCACGAAGCTGCGGTTCGACGGGAAGCCGATTTCTTCGATGCGACCCCACTCCTTGTTGATCAGGTTGCCGACGTTGAGGACGTCGAACGAGATCTCGGTGCGGTGGTCCTTCATGAAGCCCGGCAGCTGCTGCGTCACGCGGATGTCCACGTTGTTGACCCACGGGGCGAAGTCGGCATTGCGCTCGACGACACCGCCAGCGAAGCGGTTCAAGCCGTTCTGGTTGACGATGTTCCAGAACGCCTGCTCTTCCGCCGCGCCGCCGCGGAACACGACCTCGCCCGAACCGAACGCGGTCGGGATGTACATCAGGTCGTTACCGCCGACGCCGTCGCCGTTGAGGTCGTTGATGTAGGTCCAGCTGAACGGCTTGCCCTTGCGGCCTTCGTAGAACATGGTGAAGTCCGTGGCGTAACCGTCGAAGAAGAAGTGACGGTAGCCGAGCGTCGCGATCAGGCGGTCCTTGACCAGGTAGTTCGAACGGCTTTCGACGTTCTCACCCGGGTTGAACACGTTGGTGCCGTTCCAGTTGGAGTTAGCGACCGACGAGGTCAGCGGGCTGACTTCCGTGGCATCGGTGTAGCTGTAGGCCAGCGACCACGACCAAGCGTCGTCCTGGCGGCCGCGGCTGATGGCGATCGTGAAGTTCTCGCCGCCGCCCTTGTCGGTCGGCTTGGCGACCAGCACGTTGGCGAACGCCGCGTTGTTCTGCCAGCGCGAGGTGACGCCACCCGGGTTGGTGCAGGTACCGCCGATGATGGCGGCACCGTTGCTGTTCCAGCAGGCGGTGTTGAAACCACCCGGGCTCCAGAACAGCTGGCGGCCGTCGCGGCCGGTCGCCGTCGGGGCGCCGAGGTTGACGTGCTCATAGTAGAAGCCGTCTTCCGTCTTGGTGAAGATCGCTTCGGCCGACAGCACCGCACCCCACCACGGCAGCTCATGCTCGAGCGCGAGGTTGGCCTTCCACACCGACGGCTGGTCGAGGTTCTCGTCCAGGAAGTCAACGTTCGAGGCCGGGACGGAGCCCGCAAAGCTGGTGATCTGGTTGGCCGGATCCGGGCTGAAGATGCCGGTGCCGGTCGTCGGGCAGGCCGCGAAGCCGGCGATGCCGCAACCGACCGTCTGGGTGATCACGCCCGGGTTCGAGTACGGGTTCGACAGCCACACATTGGCCGCCGCGCCCTGGAACAGGCCCACGCCGCCGCGCAGCTGAGTCGGACGATCGCTGTCGAAGGTGTAGTTGAAGCCGACGCGCGGCTGCCAGAGGATCTCGCTGTCCAGCGTGTTGGTGTTATTGCGACCGAAGCCGCCGGTGGCGCGCGGGCGACCGCTGGTGATGACGGTCGGGCCGACCGGCGCGGCCGCCGCGGCGTTGAACGCCGGCTCCAGTGGCATGCTGGTGCGGTCGACGCGGAAGCCCGCGACGATCGTCAGGTTGTAATTGACGGCCCAGGTGTCCTGCAGGAAGAAGCCGAGGTTCTCAAGCTCCCAGTTCGCCGCGCCGTTGGCGACGGTGAAGCCCGGGCGACCGGTCTGCACGGAGTAGGTCAGCGGACGACCCGACTCGAAGCTGTTGGCGCACTGCGCGGTGGTGAGGCAGCCGAAGGTGTAGTTGCCGCGCGTGTCCTGCAGGAAGGCGTTGAACACATCGAGATTCGACCAGTCGACGCCGAACTTCAGCTCATGGTCACCCATGAACAGGTTGCCGGCGAAGTAGATCTCGTCCGAGGTCGTGCTGAGCTGGTTGAAGTGGCGGCTGCGCTCGGTACCGAAGTTCAGGAAGCGGTTACCTCCCGTGACGCCCGCCGGCGGCGTGCCGCCCTGGAAGCGCACCGTGATCTGCGGCAGGTTGCTGTTGTTCACCGGCTCGCTGAAGTACTCGCGGCGCGAGGCGCGCAGCTCGGTCGAGAAATTGTCCGACCAGTCGCCGAACCACTGGCCCGTCCAGGCCTCGATCGTCTTGTCCTGCGCGTACCAATGCGAGGTCAGGCTGAGATTGGTGGTGTTGAAGCCCGGGAAAATCGGGTTGCTCTCTTCCGTCTTGGTGTAGCGGAAGTTGGCGCGGTGATTGTCGGTGATGTTCCAGTCGAGCTTGAGCAGGATGTCCTCGACGGTCAGCTCAACCTGCGACGGCGCATTCACCGTGCCGATGTCGATGCCGTAGCGGCTCTGCGCCAGGCTGCGCACCTGGTCGATCTCGGCCGGAGTGATGAACACCTGGCTGCCGTTGCCGCCCAGCGGCACGAACTCGGTGCCGACGCGGGTCGACTTGGTGTCTTCGTACGTGGCGAAGAAGAACAGGCGGTCCTTCAGGATCGGGCCACCGAAGGTGAAGCCGGCCGTGGTGTCTTCGGACTCCGGCGGATCGAAGTAGGTGTCGGTGGAGGCGGTGTAGCGCTCGCCCGACAGGCTGTCGTCGCGGAAGATGTAGTAAACGCTGCCGCGGAACTCGTTGGTGCCCGACTTGGTGACGGCGTTGATGTTCGCGCCGGTGTAGCCGCGCTGCGTCACGTCGTAGTTCGAGATGTTGACCTGAACTTCCTCAATCGCATCGATCGAGATCGGCTGCTTGATGGTCGGCAGGTTGTTGGCTTCGAGGCCGAACGAATCGGAGATGCTCAGGCCGTCGACGGTGATGCTGTTGAAGCGCGAGTTCTGGCCGGCGGCCGAGATCTCACCGCGCTCCTTGTCCGTCTGCGAGATGCGCGGGTCGAGGCGCGCGTAGTCCTGCAGATTGCGCTGGATCGAGGCGAAGGTCTCGATCTGATCGCGAGTCACGGTGGTGCCGGCGCCGACGGCGGTCGAGCTGAACACCGAGTAGCCGAGGTTGTCCGCCGTGACTTCCACGGTGTCGAGGGTCGCTTCGGCTTCACCGATCGACGCGTTCACCTGCGTCGTCTCAGCCAGCTTCAGGAACACGTTCTCGATCGTCTCGGTCTGGCCGTCCTTCGTGATCGTCACGACGTAGGGACCGCCAACACGGAGACCGCGCGCGACGTAGCGACCGTTGGCGTCGGTCGTGGCCTGCGACACGGTGCCCGACGGCACGTGCGTGATCATGACCTGGGCGCCGGCGATCACCGCCTCGTTCGCTGCCGTGACCCGCCCACCGATGTTGGCGGTGGTGTTCTGCGCCATGGCGGGCGCCGAGGCGAGGGCGATGGCCAGGCCGAGCGCGAGCTTCGAGTAGCGCACCTTGCTGCGATAATTCATGTGTGGACCTGCTTTTGGTTTTTGCTGCGGAGACAGACGATGGCGGCACCTGCCGCCCCGGATGACGAGCATCGCCGCGATGCGGCGACGGGCTTCGCTGTGGCCGCCGTCGGCTGCTGACGGGCTTCAAGTGGGCAATGACAGCCTAACGACAGTTTAACAGCGTAGGCGGGGCGTATGACGGGGAAGTTACAACCGTCTCGTCGTCGAAAGAGACGAATGTCAACCAGCGTCAACCCCGACTGCGCCGAGGCGTCCAGAGTGGCCGTGCGCTGCGGTCAGGCGGTCGCGCGGCCAAGGAAGGCGACGATGCCGTCCAGCGTCATTTGCACCGAAATAGCCACGAGGACCATGCCCATCAGGCGTTCGAGGGCCGTCAGGGCGCGTGGGCCGAGCAGCCGGTACAGCCGGGTGGCCGAGAACAGGATGGCGGCGGTGGCCGCCCAGGCGATCAGCAGGGCCAGGCTCCAGTCGAGCAGACGGTCGGGCTCCTTCGAGCCCATCAGCATGACGGCCGCCATGCCGGACGGGCCGGCCACGAGGGGCACGGCCATCGGGACGATGAAGGGCTCGCCTTCCGGGGTGTCACCGAAAATGCCCTCGGGCGCCGGGAAGATCATCTTCAGGCCGATCAGGAACAGGATGATGCCGCCGGCGATGCTGACCGACTCCTGCCGCAGGCTGATGAAGTCGAGGATGTAGCGGCCAGCGAACAGGAACAGGAACAGCACGGCCAGCGCGATGACCAGCTCGCGGGCCAGCACCTTGCGTCGCCGGTGCTCAGGGACCGGCTTCAGCAGGCTCAGGAATACCGGGACGTTGCCGAGCGGATCGAGGATCAGGAACAGCAGGATGGCGGCGGCGAGGAGGCTGGAATCCTGCATGGTGGGCTCAGGCGGTGGCCGTCGGGGCGGCGGGCGCGTGGACGCTGCCGCGGTGCGCGGCGCCCTCCGGGGACAGCAGCGTCACGCAGGCCTCGGCGTAGGCCTCGGGGCCAGGAACGCGCAGCATGGCCTCGTCGACGAAGGCGCGACTGCGCAGCGACGTGCGCATCGGGCCGGGACGCAGGCCACTGACGCGCACGGTCGTCGTGTCGGTTTCGGCGTGCAGCATCCGCACCAGGCCCTCGCCGGCCAGCTGGGTCAGCCCGTACGCGCCCCAGTAAGGCCGTAGAACGCGGGCCGGATCGTCGAGAACGAAGACGACGGCGGCGTCGGCCGCCTTGCGCAGCAGCGGCAGGCAAGCTTGCGTCAGATACCAGCGCGCGTTGAGGTTGACCTGCACCTGGCGCGCGAACTGCTCTGGTGGCGTGTTCTCGAGCGGCGTCAACCCGGCGAAATCCGCCGCGCAGTGGAGCAGGCCGTCGAGACGGCCGAGCTCGCGGGCGAGCGTATCGGCCAAGGTTTCGAAATCAGCCGGGTCAGCGCCGGCGAGGTCCATCGGGTACAGCGCCGGCTCAGGCCCAATCGCCTTGATGGCGTCGTAGACGCGGCCGAGCTTCGGCACCTTGCGACCGAGCAACACCACCGTCGCGCCGGCCCGCGCGCAGGCCTTCGCGGCCTCGGCACCGAGGCCACCGTGCGCGCCGGTAATCAGCACCACGCGATCCTTCAGCGGCCGCGGCGCGACCGAGGGGAAGGCGACGAACTCGCTCATGCCGCCTGCGCCTCGGCGACGATGCGCGCCAGTTCACCGGCGTCGGCCAGCTCGACGACGATGTCGGCGCCGCCAATCAGCTCGCCCTGCACGAAGAGCTGCGGAAAGGTCGGCCAATCGGCGTAGCGCGGCAGGTTGGCGCGGATCTCCGGGTCGGCCATGACATTCACCGTGCGCAGACGCGTGGCGCCCGCGGCGCGCAGCGCGTCGACGGCGCGCTTCGAGTAGCCGCACATCGGCACCTCAGGCGTGCCTTTCATGAAGAGCACCACCGGATGGGCCTCGAGTTCCGCCCTGATCCGTTCCATCACCGCCATGGGCGTCCTCGCACGTGTTCACGACGCTGGCACCGGAGGCCGGTGCCGCAAGGCTACAATTCTAGCCCCTGCTGACGGAGAACCCCATGGCCATCTCGCTGCCCGCCCTGCCCTACGCCCGCGACGCCCTCGCCCCACACATCTCGGCCGAGACGATCGACTTCCACTACGGCAAGCACCACCAGACCTACGTGGACAACCTCAACAAGCAGATCGCTGGCACCGAGTTCGAAACCCTCGACCTTGAGGCCATCATCCGCAAGTCGCAGGGCGGCATGTTCAACAACGCCGCGCAGGTGTGGAACCACACCTTCTATTGGAACTGCCTGAAGCCGGCCGGCGGCGGCGAGCCCAAGGGCAAGCTGGGCGACGCGATCAACGCGGCGTTCGGCTCCTTCCAGGCCTTCAAGGACCAGTTCACGCAGACCGCGCTGACCACCTTCGGCTCGGGCTGGGCCTGGCTGGTGCAGCG
>JBOFQO010000344.1:0-3612 GCA_051660925.1 Silanimonas sp.
GATGGCGTCGCGCAGCTCGACGAGCAGGGCCTCGACGGCGCGCTGGTCGCGGCCGAGCGCGGCGAGTCGCGCCTCGCGGTCCTTGAACGCCGCCTCCAGCCCGGCCAAGGCCTGCCGGCGCGCCTCGCGCTCGGCCTCCAGCGCGGTGAGCGCGGCGCTGGCGGCTTCGGCGGCCGCGGCCACTTCGGCCTGCTGGCGCTGCACCTCAGCGGTGAGCACGGCCAGCGTGTCGAGCTCGGCCAGCACGCCCTGCACGCGGCGCGCGCGGTCGGCCTGCACGTGGCGATGGTAGGCCAGCGCCCGCCCCATCGCGCCGACCTGGTCCTGCGCCAGCAGCAGCTTGAGCTGCTCGTGGCGGCCGGCGGCGTAGGCGGCGCGCACCAGCCGCGCGAGCACCTCGCGCTGCGCCTGCAGGGCGTCGGCAAGCGCCGCACGCTCGGCTTCCTTCGCGGACAGCGCCTCGGCGAGTCGGGCCTGCTCAGCGGCCGCGGCGTCGACGGCGGACTGCGCCTCGCCCACACGGGCATCGGCCTCGCGCAGCGCGGCCAAGGTTTCTGATTTCTCGGCTTCCGAGCGCTTCTGTTCGTCGGCGAGTGCAGCGACGCGGCGCTTCAGCGCATCGAGCTTGGCCTGCGCTTCCGCCTCGCGCGCGGCGCGCGGCGGGTCCGCAGGCGGGCCCTGCGCGAACGCCGGTGCGGCGACGATGGCCTGCGACGCCAGCAGCAGCGTCGCGAGAGCCACCGCGAACGAACGCGCTGGCCTCAAGCGAGCTGCACCAGCGATTCACCGGTCATCGCCGCCGGCTTCGGCAGGCCCATCAGCTGCAGCACCGTCGGTGCGATGTCGCGCAGCGCGCCGCCGCGGCGCAGTGTGGCCTGGCGGCCGACGTAGACGAAGGGCACCGGGCCCACCGTGTGCGCGGTGTGCGGCTGGCCGGTGTCCGGGTCGCGCATCATCTCGAGGTTGCCGTGATCGGCGGTGACCAGCATCTCACCGCCGACGCCTTCGATGGCTTCGCGCAGGCGGCCCAGCGCCACGTCGACGGCTTCTGCCGCCTTGATCGCGGCCTGCAGGTCGCCGGTGTGGCCGACCATGTCCGGGTTGGCGATATTGCAGGCGATGAAATCGACGTCGCCGCTGCGGATCGCGGCCACCAGCCGATCGGTGAGCTCGGGGCAGCTCATCTCTGGCTGCAGGTCGTAGGTGGCGACCTTCGGCGACGGAATCAGCTCGCGCGACTCGCCGGGCAGCAGGGCCTCGCGGCCGCCGCTGAAGAAAAAGGTCACGTGCGCGTACTTCTCCGTCTCGGCGATGCGCAGCTGCTTCAGGCCCGCGGCGGCGATCACTTCGCCCAGCGTGTCACGCAGGTCTTCCGGCGCGTAGGCGACCTTCGCCGGCAGGTCGGCGCTGTACTCGGCGAGACCGACGAAGCGCGACAGTGCGATGCGGCGCTGCTTGGCGAAACCGTCAAAGCCCGGCACGGTGAAGGCGGCGGTGATCTGTCGCGCGCGGTCGGCGCGAAAATTGAAGAAGACGATGGCGTCACCGTCGCGCATTGGCGCCGCACCCTCGATCACGGTCGGCTTCACGAACTCGTCGTTCTCGCCGCGAGCGTAGGCGGCTTCCAGCGCCTTCAAGCCATCCGCGGCGCGGAACTCGGCTTGCGCCTCGGTCATCGCGCGATACGCCACTTCGACGCGCTCCCAGCGCTGGTCGCGGTCCATGGCGTAGTAGCGGCCCGACAACGTCGCTAGGCGCGCGTTTCCGGCCTTGGCGCACACCTCCGCCCGTGCGCGAAGCGAGGGCTCGGCCGAACGCGGCGGCATGTCGCGGCCGTCGAGAAAGGCATGCACGGCCACCCGGGTGACCCCCTCGCGCTTCGCCATGTCGATCAGGGCGAACAGATGCGATTCGTGCGAGTGCACGCCGCCCGGCGAGAGCAGGCCCATCAGGTGAAGGGTGCCGCCAGCATCCTTCGCGGCGCGGCAGGCCGCGAGCAGCTCAGCGTTCGAGAAGAACCCGCCGCTCTCGATCTCCGCGTCCACGCGGGTGAGGTCCTGGTAGACGATGCGGCCCGCGCCGATGTTCATGTGGCCGACCTCGGAATTACCCATCTGGCCATCCGGCAGGCCGACGAACTTGCCTTCCGTATGGACGAGGGTGTGCGGGCACTCGGCCAGCAGCCGTCGCCAGTTCGGCACCCGGGCTAAGGCGATGGCGTTGTCGGCCGTCTCGTCGCGATGGCCCCAGCCATCGAGGATCAGCAGCAGGACGGGTTTCGGACGCGACGCCATGACCAATGCACCAGTGACCAACGGGAGGCGACAAGTCTAGCGGCCGGGGGGCAGGATGGCCGCCCAATCCACCCGCCGCCGCCAGGAGCCCGCCATGCGCCCGTCCGTCCGCCTCGACCGCCGCCGCCTCGACCGCATCGGCCTTCGCCCGCTGGTGCTCGCCTTTGTCCTCGCCCTCGGTGCCGGCCAGGCCTTGGCCGATGGCCCGCGCAGCGAGTCCAAGGTGCTTGGCAGCATCACCGCACAGGCCGGCGAGAGCTACGACAGCCTCGATTCGGTGAATGGCGGCATCAGCATCCAGCGCGGTGCCAGCGTGCGAAGCGCCGAGACCGTCAACGGCGGCATTTCGATCGCGGAAGGCGCCAACGTCGGCTCGGCCGAGACGGTCAACGGCGGCATCAGCATCGCCGGCAAGGTCAGGCTGGGCAGTGCCGAGACCGTGAACGGCGGCATCAGCGTCGACGACGACGGCGAAGTCTCCGGCGGCCTGGAAACGGTCAACGGCGCGATCCGCATCGGCGCCCGCAGCGTCGTCGCCGCCGACGCCGAAACGGTGAACGGCGGCATCCGCCTCGACGGTGGCGCGGTGCGCGGCATGCTGCGCACGGTGAACGGCGACATCACCCTCGCCCGCGGCTCCGAAGCCGGCGGCATCGAAGTGGAGGAGCCGAATCGTGGTTGGTGGAACTGGGGCGCCGAAAAGCTGCCGCGCATCGTCATTGGACCGCAGGCCAAGGTGAACGGCCCAATGGTGTTCAAGCGCGAAGTGAAGCTCTACGTGCACGCTACGGCGACCATCGGCGAAGTGCGCGGCGCCACCGCCGTGCGCTACGAGGGCGAGAACGCGCCGGAGTGATCCACCCCTGCCATTGGTCACGGGCAGCCCCGACGCGCCCGTGGCTAGGCAGCGCCTAGAATCGGTGGACGTTTCTTCTTCCGGAGTGTCCACCGTGATGCGATCCACCCTGATGGCGGGCTTCGCCATCCTCGGCAGCGCCGCTGTCGCCGGCGCCCACGCCCCGTTACTGGGTGCTGCCACCGCGCCGCCACCCGCTGTTGCGGTCGCCCAGCACAGCTTCGGCCCAGAGATCTCCGCCGAGGACTTCCACGCCCACGTGCAGACGCTGGCCAGCGACGACTTCGCCGGCCGCTCGCCGGGCGGCGTCGGCGAGACCAAGACCGTCGAATACCTCGTCGCGCAACTGCAGCGCCTCGGCCTGAAGCCAGGCAATCACGGCGCGTGGACGCAGGACGTGCCGATGACGGAAACCAAGGCCGACGACAAGGCCAGCACGTTCACGCTGACCACCGCAAAGCG
>JBOFQO010000345.1:0-6657 GCA_051660925.1 Silanimonas sp.
CGTCCACCAGCTCGCGACCGTTTACTTCGTGCGGCGTGAACACCATCGGGATGGCGATCGAAGCGCGGATGGCGTCGAACAGCGGGCCCTGCTGGACCCACACCTCGCGCTGGGTGGCGAGGTCGGTGGCCACGGCCACGTAGGGAATCGGCAGGCCTTCGATGCGATGCTCACCCACCAGCTCGCGCAGCGTACCGATGACGCGCTCGCCGCGGATCAGCCCGGAGGCGCCGAAGGTGACGTCGAGCAGGCGCAGCACGTCGTTGCGCACCAGGCGGTCGGCCCAGTCGCGGTAGGCCTCAAGCTTGCCGGCGGCGTGGATGCCGCCGACCAACGCGCCCATCGACGAGCCGGCGATCGCGGCGATCTCGAAGCCGCGCGCCTCGAGCGCTTCGATGACGCCGATGTGGGCCAGGCCGCGGGCACCGCCCGCACCGAGCACCAGGGCGACGCGCTTCTTCCGCACCTCAGCCGTCATAGGCCGCTGCGGTGAGCTGCAGCATCGTGCGCAGCTGCTCTCTCAGCGAGACCGGTTCGACGACCTCAGCATCCGGGCCATAGCGCAGCACGTCCATCAGCAGCTCGCGGGCGTTGCTGTACGGCACACGCAGCTCGTAGCGGCCATCGGGCAGCAGCCGGCCTTCCTGCTTGGAATGCCAATGCTCGTCGGCGACCCAGCGTGCGGCCTTCGCGCTGAAACGAATCGTCGCCCAGGCCTTCGGGGCACCGCTGAAGATGCCGTAGCTGGAGGCGAGGTGAGCGTCGAGCTCGGCGTCCGGATGGTCGATGGCCGTCGCTTCGTCAATGCGCGCGTGGGCGATGCGGTCGACCGAGAAGCTGCGCAGCGCCTCGCGCTCGTGGTCGTAGGCGTCGAGATACCAGTTGTCGCGGTAGTGAGTGAGCCGCTGCGGCGAGACGTTGCGCTGCGTGCGCGTGTTGGTGGACCGCGCGAGGTATTCGAAGCGCAGGCGGTGGCGCTCAAGCACTGCGCCGGCGACCATCCGGAAGGCGGCCTCGTCGACGCGGCGGGTGCCGCTGCCGATGACGCGCACGCGCTCGATCGGCCAGCGCTTGCCGCCGGCGTGCTGCTGCAGCAGGGAATCGATGCGCCCCTTCAGCGGCGCGATCGCCGCCGAGAGGATGCCCGGCCCGGTTCGATCAAGCAGCTGCTGCGCCGCGGTGAGCGCGTGCAGTTCGTCGGAGCTCAGCCACAGGCCCGGCAGCTCGAAGCGCTCGGCTTCCTTTTCCATGTAACGGAAGCTCGCTTCGCCGTCGGTGCTTTCCAGCGGCGCGCCGAGCGCGTCGCGCAAGAAGGCGATGTCGCGATAGAGCGTGGCGCGCGAGCAACCGAGTTCGTCCATCAGGCGCTGCAGCGGCACCGGAAGGCGCGCGGCCTTCAGGCTGCGATGCAGGGCGAGGATGCGTTCGTAGCGGTCCATCGGCGGCGGGCCTTGGCGCGGGGGAGCGATAGCATCGCAAAGCCGTCGCCTCGCCGCCACGACCGGACACCGCACCGACCCGCCGGACGCTGCTCCGATCGGAACGTCGAAGCAGCGCCCTTCGTCGGACTCAGCGGGTGACGATCACGTCGCCCTGATCAAGAACCGCTTCGAACCGGTGGACCCCTTGGCCGCGGGAGGAGGCGCCGTTCTCGTAGATGACCTCGGCCATGTTCGCCGATGACACGTCGACCGACACGCCGCTGGAGGAACCGGCCACAAGCGTGACGGCGCCTTGCCCGGTTTCGATGGTCCCCGCCGTCTCCGACCGCTCGGGCAGCGATACCGCAACGTCACCTTGATCGGCATTGATATCGAGACGGACGACGTTGAAACCCGCAAGGTCGAGATCAAGGCTCCCTTGGCCCGTTCGCACCGTGACTTCCAAGGGAATCTGGCGCAGCGCCGCCTCGTCCTGGCCGGCACCTGAAACGCGCGCAAGACGGGTAAGCACGTCTTCATCGCCATACGTCGCGTCGCCCTGGTCGGTCGCGAACTGCAGGGGCAGGGCAAGCAGCGTGGTCGGGAGAAGCGCCAGCATCGTGAGGGTGACGGCAGATCGAAGCAGAGTCATGGGGGGCCTTCGGTCAGATGGGTGGGAAAGACGTGCTCGCTGCACGCCGAAGCAGACGTTAGCGCGACACGATGAATGACGCCTTGATCGATCACGCCCTAGAGCGCCCGTGCGCTAGCGCTTCGCCTTGCTCAGGATCGTCCGTGGGCACGCGCCCTCAGTGCCCCAGCAGCGCGCCTGCGCCCTGCGCCATCAGCGCCTCGGCGACGCGCTGGCCGAGACCGTCCGGGTCCGCCGCGCTGCCTTTCGCCTCCGCGCGCACCATGCGGCCGTCGCTGGCGTCACCGACCGCACCGCGCAGCAGCAGCTTCTCGTTGAAGAGTTCGGCGAAGCCCGCCACCGGCACGTGGCAGCTGCCGTGCAGGGCGCGGTTCATCGCGCGCTCGGCCTCAACGCAGACGCGCGTCGCGCCGTCGTCCAGTCCGCGCAGCAGGCGCACCGTGTCGGCATCGCCGTCGCGGCATTCGATGGCGATGGCGCCCTGCGCCACCGCGGGCAGCAGGCGCGGCGGCGTCAGGCGCTCGGCGATGCGGGACTCGAAGCCCAGGCGCTGTAGGCCGGCGCAGGCGAGGATGATTGCGTCGTACTGGCCGGCGTCGAGCTTGGCCAGCCGCGTGTTGACGTTGCCACGCAGGTCGATGAGTTCGAGGTCCGGACGCAGTGCGCGCAGCTGCGCCTGCCGACGCAACGAGCTGGTGCCGACGCGCGCGCCCTTCGGCAGCGCGTCGAGCGTGGCGTGATGATTGCTGACGAAGGCATCGAACGGGTCCGCGCGCTCAAGGATGGCGGCCAGCGCGAACGGGCCATCGAGCACCATCGGCACGTCCTTGAGCGAATGCACGGCGGCGTCGGCGCGGCCTTCGAGCATCGCCACCTCCAGCTCCTTCAGGAAAAGGCCCTTGCCGCCCACCGCAGCGAGCGCACGGTCGAGGATCTGGTCGCCGCGGGTGGTCATCGGGACGAGTTCGACGTCGAGGCCGGGATGCAGCGCACGCAGGCGCGCGGCGACGTGTTCGGTTTGCCAGAGCGCCAGCGCGCTCTCGCGTGTGGCCAGACGAAGCAGGGGCATTGAAGGTCCGCTAGAGGTGTTTGAGTTCGTCGCGCAGCACCGGCAGGCAGCGGCGGCTCACTTCGAGCACGGCGCCGCCGTCGCGAAGCACAGCGTGCACAAGGCCGTCGGGCGAGCGCTTCAGCTCGCTGAACTGTTCGCGCGCGACAATGCAGTTGCGGTGGATGCGCAGGAAGCGCCCGGCGAATTCGGCCTCGAGGCTCTTCAGCGAGTCCTCGACGAGATCCGCGCCGCGCGCGTGGTGCACGACCACGTACTTCTCCTCGGCCTGCAGGTAGCGGATGTCGGCGACCGGGATCAGACGCAGCGAGCCGCGCAGGCGCGCCGCAAGGTGGCTGCGCGAGCGACCCGGCAGCGTCGGTGCCGCAGCCCCTTGCCGGCGCCCCGCGCGCCGCTCCGCCGCACGCTGCAGCGCGGCGGCGAGGCGCTCCGCGCGCACGGGTTTGAGCAGGTAATCAACAGCGGCCGCCTCAAACGCCGCCAGCGCGTGCTCGTCGTAGGCGGTACAGAAGATGACCGCGGGCGGCGACTCCATCGCGGCGAGGTGCCGGGCCGCTTCCAGCCCGTCCATCTCCGGCATCTCGATGTCGAGCAGCACGGCGTCGTGCGGCTGCGCCATGCAGGCCTCAAGCGCGGCGCGGCCGTCGGCGACCTGGCCCAGCACGCGATGCCCACCCAGCTCCGCGAGCAGCGCGGCAAGGCGCTCGCGGGCCAGCGGTTCGTCGTCGGCGATCAGAACGTCCATGGGTCTCAGGGCGCGGCGTCGCGCAGCGGCAGGTCGAGGCGGACGCGATAGTAGCCCTCCGACGCTTCGGCCGACATCCGTGCGCCCGCGCCGAACTGGTGGCGCAGGCGTTGGCGGATCGACTCCAGCGCGTGGCCGTTGCCAGGGCGCGATGGCACGCCGATCGGGCTCGGATTGCCGACTTCGATGCGCAGCGCATCGCCCTCGACCGCCATCCCGATGCGGATCTCGCCGCCTTCCTTCAGTCGCGCGATGCCATGCACCACCGCGTTCTCCAGCAGGGGCTGCAGCACCAGGCGTGGTATCGGCAAACCCATCGGCAGTCCCGGTGCGGCCTCCCAGCGGACCGTCAGGCGCGGGCCGAGCCGCAGCTGCTCAATGCCGAGGAAGCGCTCGGCCAGCGTGATCTCGTCGGCCAGGGTGCCGCGCTGCCCGCTCTGCCCGAGCGCGGCGCGGAACAGCTCGGAGAGGTCCTCGACGGCGCGCTCGGCCGCCGCCGGGTCGCTGCGCACCAGGGCCGCGATGGAGTTCATCGAATTGAACAGGAAGTGCGGGCGGATTCGCGCCTGCAGGGCGTCCATCTGTGCCTGCGACACCGCCTGCACCTGCGCCTTCCAGCGGTCCTGCGCGGCGAAGTAGCGCAGCGCGATGGCGGCAATCAGCCCGGTGATCCCGGCCGTGGTCAGCACGAAATGGCGGTTGCCCTCGGCGTCGAGGATGAACTCGCCGAGGCTGGCGGCGATGTAGTTCAGCGCGCCGGCGCCGAACAACGCCACGGCCATCGGCACCAGGGTCGCCGCCGCGAAATCGACGCGCGGCGGCAACCGCTGCAGCCACGGCCGCAGCTTGCACAGGGCCACGGCCGAGGCGATCGCGATCCAGGTCGCCAGCGCACTGGCCGACGCGAACTCGGTGAAGTCCCAACGCGGCGCGCGGGTCGGTGCCAACGCGATCGTCAGCATGACGACCTGCCCCGCGGCGATCGCCGCCAGCAGGCGCCCGCGGGAGCAGAACTCGGGAAGACTCAGACGGTCCGGCGCGGGCGGCATGCCGGCATTATTGCCGAATGGCGCGCCCAAACCCCGGGCGCGGTGGCGCCGACCTCAGGCCGTGGCCGATACCCAGCGCGGCCGGCTCGGCAAAGCGTGTCGGAAAATGCGCCAGACCACCTCGCCGAACTGCTTGGGCAGCGAGCCGGTGTTGTACGGCACGCCGTACTTGGCGCAGATCGCCTTCACCTCGACCGCCATCGCCGCATAGCGCCGCGCCGGCAGGTCAGGGAACAGGTGGTGCTCGATCTGGTGCGAGAGGTTGCCGGTCATCAGGTCCATCAGCGCACCGCCGCCGATGTTCGACGAGCCGCGGACCTGCCGCTGGTACCAGCCGGCGCGCGTTTCGTCCTTGACCTGCGCGGGGGTGAAGGTGATCGCGTCGGCGGTGAAGTGGCCGCAGAAGATGACCACGAAGGTCCACAGGTTCCGCAGCAGATTCGCGGACGCGTTAGCCAGCAGCACGGGAAGGAAGAACGGCCCGGCCAGCAGCGGAAACACCACGTAGTCCTTGCCGCCCTGCCACGGCAGCTTGCGCAGCAGCGGCTTCGCGTCGGAAAGGAAATGCCGCCACGCGCGCCGGCCCTTCACGTAGCGGCCGAGCTTCAGGTGCTGGATGGCGATGCCGGTCTGGTAGAACACCGCGAGCGCCGCGGCATACAGCGGCTGGGCCAGCGCGAACGGCGTCCAGCGCTGCTCGGGGAAGATGCGCAGCAGGCCGTAACCGACGTCGTCGTCCTTGCCGCGCACGTTCGTCCACTGGTGGTGGCTGTGGTTGTGCGTCTGCCGCCACCACTCCGAGGGGCACAGGTGGTCCCACTGGAAGCGGTCGCCCTGCAGGCTCGGGTCGTTCATCCAGTCGTACTGGCCGTGGATGACGTTGTGGCCGAGCTCCATGTTGTCGAGGATCTTCGACACCGCCAGCAGCAGGGTGCCGATGATCCACAGCGGCCACAGCAGCCACGGCGCGGGCGCGCTGCCGTAGATCGCGAGGCGGCCGAGCACTTCCGTCCAGCGCACCGCGTGGCGAATGCGGCGGATGTAGCGGGCGTCGACGGCGCCAAGGTCGCGGACGTGTTTCTCGCGCAGCGCGTCGAGCTCGGCGCCGAAGGCTTCAAGGCGTTCGCCGGTGATCAGCGGGGCAGAGGCAGGCATGGCGGATTTCCAGTCGGGCACGGGGGGCGCGAGGGCTAAAGATCGATGGCGAGGTCGGTGCGCGCGGCGCTGATGCAGAGCTTCAGCGCGGTACTGGCTTCGGCGTGGACGCTGTCGTCGCGCAGGTCGACGTGGACGCCCTCGGCCTTGGCGCAGACGCAGCGCCCGCACAGGCCCTGACGGCAGCCGTGTTCCGGCTTCAGGCCCGCGGCCTCAAGTGCGGCGAGCAGGGGCGTGTCGGTTGGGATCTGCAGCACGCGGCCGCTCTTGCGCAACGTCAGCGCCACACTCGCGGCAGGGACCTCGGGGACGCGCAGCACCGGCGGGGTGAAGCTTTCCGTGGCGATGCGCGCCGCCGCGCCGCGCAGCAGGGCCTCGACCTTGGCGACGAAGCCCACCGGGCCGCAGGCCAGCACTTCGGCACCCTGCGGGCTGCCCGGCAGCGCGGCGAGCGTGCCGGCGTCGAGCCGGCCTTCCGACTCGTGCGCCGCGTTCGGCGCGTCGCCGGTCAGGAACAGGCGGAACTGGACATCCGGGAAGCGCGCCTGCAGCGCATGCAGCTCCTC
>JBOFQO010000346.1:0-6077 GCA_051660925.1 Silanimonas sp.
CACGCAGGCCATCTCGAGGCCGATGATGCCGCCGCCGACAACGAGCAGCTGCTTTGGGATATCGGCGAGCTCGAGCGCGTCGGTGGAGTCCATCACGCGCGGATCACCCCACGGGAAGCCCGGCAGCTTCACCGGCTGCGAGCCGGCGGCGATGATCGCCTTCTCGAAGGCGAGACGCTGCGTGCCCTCGACCGTGGCGATGTCGAGCTCATTCGGCGAGACAAACGTGGCGCTGCCGGTGATGACCCGCACCTTGCGCTGCTTGGCCATGCCGGCCAAGCCCTTGGTCAGCGTGCCGATGACCTTTTCCTTGTAGGCGCGCAACTTGTCGACGTCGATGCTTGGCGCGCCGAAGCTGACGCCGACCGCGCCCATGTGCTTCGTTTCCTGGATCACTGCGGCGGTGTGCAGCAGTGCCTTTGACGGGATGCAGCCGACGTTCAAGCACACGCCGCCGAGTGCGGCATAGCGTTCAATGAGCACGACATCGAGGCCGAGGTCGGCGGCGCGGAAAGCGGCGGTGTAGCCGCCCGGGCCGGCGCCGATGACGACGAGCTGGCAGCGGTGGTCGGCGGTCTTGCCGTCCGACGCTGCGGGCTTCGGCGCGGGGGCAGACGCAGGCGTTGCGAGCGTCGCAGTGGCCGATGCGGCGATCGGAGCGGCCGCGGCCGGCTTGGCTGCGGGTGCCGGCGCGGTGACGCTGGTTGGCGCTGCTGCGGCACCCGCGTCGGTAACCTCGAGTGTCGCGATCACGTGGCCTTCGGAGACTTCGTCGCCGAGCTTCACTTTGAGTGCCGTGATGACGCCAGCCGCCGGCGACGGCACTTCCATCGTCGCCTTGTCGCTCTCAAGGGTGACGAGGCCCTGGTCTTTCTTGACCGCATCGCCGGGCTTCACCAGCAGTTCGATGACGGGGATGCCGGCGCTGCCGCCGATGTCAGGAACCTTGACGTCAATGTTGGCCATCTCGTGCCTCGGGTCGTTCGTGTGTGGGGCGTGTCGCGCGGGCGCGACGGAATCAAGCGTTCGCCGCGCCTCGCAGCGCGGCATAAAGCGCGGGGCGGCGGTCGGTGAGGTTGCGCACGCTGCCGCGCTCGCGGGCGTGCTTCAGCGCTGCCGCGTCGAGTTCGGCGACAAGGAGCTGCGCGACGCCGGGCGCGGCGGCGCGCGCGATGCCGTCGGACGCGAAGGCGCTGATCGCGTCGTCGCAGGGCGTGAGTACGGCGGATTCGGCGTACTGCTGGTCGAAGTTCGCCACACCGGGGCAGAAGCCCACGTTGCCGGCGGTGACGACGTAAACCTGATTCTCGACCGCGCGCGCCTGAGCGCTGTAGCGCACGCGCAGGTGGCCGTCACGGAGGTCGGTGCAATAGGGAACCGCGAACAGCCAGGCGCCGGCATCGACCTGCGCGCGGCCGAGCTCGGGGAACTCGCTGTCGTAGCAGACCTGCACGCCGACGGGTCCCAGCGGCGTGTCGACGGGAGCGACATCGCGCGCATCGCCGCCTTCGACGGCCCAGCTGCCGGCTTCGCTCGGCGTGATGTGCAGCTTGTCACGGCGCTGCAGGGCGCCGTCCGGCGTCGCGACCCAGCAGACGTTGCGCGGGCGGCCGTCGATCCAGGTGAGGTGCGTGCCGCCAACGAGGGTGAGGCGATGCCGCTTCGCCAGCGTCGACAGCAGGGCCTGCCATGCCGGCGTGTGGTCCGACAGCCGCTTCAAGGCCGCGTCGGCCTCCAGGCGCTGGGGTTCGGCGCTCAGCAGCTGGCAGGTGATCAGCTCCGGCACCACCAGCAGCTCGACGCCGTAGTCGCCGGCGACCCGCACCCAGTGGCCGAGTTCATTCGAGAAATCCTCGAAGCCGGTGACGCGACGCTGCGCCCACTGCAGCGCGCCAACCGTGACGCGCGCCGGAATGGCATCGGACCAGCGCGGCAAGGCAGGCGTCACCGCGGCAGGCTCGTCAGAGCAGCAGTCGACGCAGGTCGCCCAGCGACTTGGCCAGGAAGCTGGTGAAGCGCGCGGCGTCGGCGCCGTCGATCACGCGATGGTCGTAGCTCAAGCTGAGCGGCAGCATCAAGCGCGGCGCGAACTCCTTGCCGTTCCACACCGGCTTCAGGCTGCTGCGCGAGACACCGAGGATGGCCACTTCCGGCGCATTGATGATCGGCGTGAACGCGGTGCCGCCGATGCCACCCAGCGAGCTGATCGAGAAGCAGCCGCCCTGCATGTCCGCGGGACCGAGCTTCTTGTCGCGCGCCTTCTTGCTGATCTCGCCCAGCTCGCGGGCGAGGTCGAGCAGGCCCTTCTGGTCGCAGTCGCGGATCACCGGCACCACGAGGCCATCCGGCGTGTCTACCGCGATGCCGATGTGGAAGTAGCGCTTCAGCACGAGGTTGTCGCCGTCAAGCGAGGCGTTGAACTTCGGGAACGCCTTCAGCGCGGCGACGGCGGCCTTAATCAGGAACACCAGCGGCGTGACCTTGGTCTCCTTGCTTTCCTCGCCGAGCTGCTTGCGGAAGGCCTCCATCTCGGTGATGTCGGCGTCGTCGAACTGCGTGACGTGCGGGATCATCGCCCAGTTGCGGGCGAGGTTCTGGCCGCTGAGCTTCTGAATGCGCGACAGCGGTTGCGATTCGACCGGGCCGAACTTCGCGAAGTCGACCTTCGGCCACGGGATAAGGTTCAAGCCACCACCAGCGCCGCCACCCACCGCCACCGGCGCGTGTGCACCGCTGGCCAGTGCCGACTTCACGAACGCCTGCACGTCTTCCTTGGCGATGCGGCCGCCGCGACCGCTGCCGCTCACCTTGGCGAGGTCGACCCCGAGCTCGCGCGCGAACACGCGCACCGCGGGCGAGGCATGCGGCACCTTCTGCGGCATCAGCGATTCGGCGGTGAACGCGATCGGGGGACTGCTCGGCGGCAGCGCTTCCGGATCGACGCCCGGCGTGTTGGCCAGCGCGGGCGCCAGTGCGGCCGGTGCCGACACGGCGGGTGCCGGCGCGCGCTCGGCCATCGGCGCCGGAGCAACCGACGCCGCGGCGGGTGCAGGGTTCGGCGCTGCCGGCATTGCGGGCTGGGCGGCCGGCGCAGCGGTCGGCGCCGCCGCCGCGTCCTCGACCTCAATGCGGGCGACGACGTGCCCCTCGCTCAGCGCATCGCCGAGCTTGACCGTGATCTCGCGGACGACACCAGCGAAGGGCGACGGCACCTCCATCGTGGCCTTGTCGGATTCCAGCGTGACGAGGCCCTGGTCCTTCTTCACCCGATCGCCCACGGCGACGAGCAATTCGATGACGGGAACGTCGCTGCTGTTGCCGAGGTCGGGCACCTTGGCGTCACGGATATCGGCCATGTCCCCTCCGAGGGACGTCAACAAGGCGTTCATTCTGGCCTTCGCGCCGGTGTGACGCCATCCCCGGCGCGTGTCCGACCACTTTGGCAGCCACGCATACGTTTACAGCGGCGACGGCTCGCCACGACGACGGGTGTCGCAACGGCGATTCACGCCATGGACACGCGGCCTTGCCGCGTTGGGGACAAAACCTTGGCGTTCGCTGCACTGCGTCATGCGCAGGATGCGGACCGCGGCGGGTGATCCCGTCGCGCTGCCCCCCAAATGTCCAAAGGAAGTCCCCTATGCGTTCGACCCTTTCCCTCGCCACGCTCACCATCGCCGCGGCGCTCGCCTCCGGCCACGCCGCCGCCCAGCAGTTCGCGGTCCGCGCCGGCTACGCCAACGTCAACCCGAAGTCGGACAACGGCGCCATCGCTGGTGCCGAATCGTCGATCGACTCGAACAGCCGCTTCGTCGTCGGTGCGTCCTATTTCATGGACGACATGTGGGAGTGGACGTTCGACGCCGGCGCCACGACCTTCAAGCACCGCGTCAACCTTGCCGGCCTCGGCGACGTCGTCAGCCTGAAGCATCACCCGATCAGCATCGGTGGCAACTGGCACTTCCTGGGCGGGGAGACCGACAGCAGCTTCAGCCCGTACGTCGGCCTGGGCTACAACTGGACCTCGCTGTCCGACGTGCGCGGCATCAACGCGTTGGCCGGCGCGCCGATCGAAATCGATGATTCCAGCGGCTGGACCGCGGCGCTCGGCTCCGATTTCAATTTCAGCGAGGACTGGTTCGTCCGCGGCGAAGCGCGCTACATCGACTTTGACGCCGACGTTTCACTCAGCGGTGCGGACATCGGCACCGCCAGTGTCGATCCGTGGGTTTGGTCGCTGCAGGCCGGCTACCGCTTCTGACCGATTGATGCGGCGGGCCCTCAGGCCGAGGTGGCCTCGAGCGCGCCCGCCGCGTGTTCCAAGGCGCCCACGTAGAGCGGCTCGACGAGCCGTCGGATCGTGGCGCGGTCGCGAGCCGGGAAAACACCGCTACGCCGGCAGTGCGCGAGCAGCAGGGCGTGGTCCTGCGCCTTGCCCATCCGATCCGCCAAGTCGGCGACGCCGGGCGTGCTCAATCCGGCGTCCGGCACGACCCGGGCCAGCGCGTTTTCCTGCTGGCGCAGGCGCCGCAGGCGACGGCGCAGCGTGTGCCAAGCCTCGACATCGGCCTTGCCACGCGCCTGCTTCAGGGCACGACGCAAGCGCTTCTTCGAGTAGTCGTGTGCGGCGCGGACGTCCTTCTCATCGACACGATCCCAGGGCAATAGCCCAAGCCGCGTCTGTGCCTCCTGCAGGCGGGCGCGACGGCGCGCGAAATCGGGGTCGCGGGCCAAAGCTGAGGCCAGGCGTCGAGCACGCAGCACGGCAACGAAGGCGCACAACCGCTCGCACTCGATGGGACCCATCACGGCATCGCGCGACAGGTGCAGCAGGGCATCGCGCAGCGCATCGGCGTCGCGCAGGCTCGACAAGCCACGGCACAGGCTGCGCAGGGCGGCGTCGAGGCGCTGCACGGCGGGGGCCGCGGTGAAGGCTTCACCGCCGAGCGCCAGAATCGCGCGGACGCGACGGATGGACTTCCGCGCCTGGTGGATGCCCTCGTGGCGCTCCTCACCGGGGCGGGCCAGCTGTCGCGCAGCCCGCTCCGCTTCGTGCAGGGCTTCCGCCCTCAGTACCGCTCCCAAACCCACGTTCGCCTCTGCCATGCCCCCGGACGGGCCGGAGGCTAGCAGTCGTTGGCGGCGCGCAGGTTACAGCGCCAGCGGCGCGGCCCGGAACGGACCGAGCCGGGCGCTGTGGAACTCAACCGGCGCGCGCAGCGCGACGGGACTCGCGTTCGGCCTGCAGATGGGTGCGCAGCTCATCCGCCGCGATGCGGCCGTCGCGGTTGGCGTCGATCACGCCGAACTTCT
Organism: Silanimonas sp.; assembly: GCA_051660925.1. Taxonomy (GTDB): domain Bacteria; phylum Pseudomonadota; class Gammaproteobacteria; order Xanthomonadales; family Xanthomonadaceae; genus Silanimonas. The sequence continues at coordinate 5,314 of JBOFQO010000346.1, forward strand.
GGGCAAGGCGCGGTGCGTCGGGGCCGATCTCGGCCAGCGTCAGGCTGCGGTCGCCATTGGTGTCGAGGAAGGCGAAGCGCGCGCGCATCGCCTCACGCTGCGCCTTGGCGAGGTCCCGTCGGGCGTGGGCGAGCTGCATGGCCTTGCGCAGTTCGGCCGGCTCAAGGCGCTGGTCGCCGTTGCGATCGATGCGCTCGAAGCGCTCGGCGAGGCGCGCCGGTGCCGCGGCGACTTCGCTCCGATCGAGCGCACCGTCGCGGTTGCGGTCCAGCTCGACGAAGCGGCCCGACAGTGCGGTCGGTGCCGACGGCGCCGCGGGACGGGCGGCATCGGCGGCGAGGGCGAATGCGCCGAACGCGGCGAGCGCAGCGGCGGTGAGGATCAGGGCGTGGCGAGGCATGACGTGGCTCCGTGGGTGGTGAGCCATACAACGCGCCACGCCGACGCCGGTTGACCCGGGCGCGCGGAGGTCGCTCAGCGTCGCGCCAGCCAGCGCCCGCGCACGCCGATCGGCGCCCCACCCGGCCCGAAGCTGCGCTCCTCGAACCACAGGCCGTCGTCGCCGACCAGCAGCACCGTGCTGGCGCGGGTGCCGTAAGCCTCGCCGCGGATGAAGGCGGCCGAGAGCCGGCGCTCCCACTCAAGGCCGACGCCGGTGTCGGGAAGCACGGCGTCCGGAGCCTCCGTCGGATCAGCAAGCGCCGCGAACAGCGGCTCGAGCAGGTCACCGCCCTCGCGTGGCGTCCGCCGATCGGCCGCCGCCA
>JBOFQO010000347.1:0-6811 GCA_051660925.1 Silanimonas sp.
TGCCGGAAGAGGACTTCAATTCCTACGCGACCCACCGTGGCGATCACCTGACCGCGCAGCGCGCCACCTTCGCCAACCCGACGCTGCAGAACGAGATGGTGCGTGACGCCGAGGGCAAGGTGCGCAAGGGCTCGCTGGCCCGCGTCGAACCGGAGGGCCAGACGCTGCGCATGTGGGAGGCGATCGAAACCTACATGCAGCGCGGCCAGCCGCTGATCATCATTGCCGGCGCCGACTACGGCCAGGGCAGCTCGCGCGACTGGGCCGCCAAGGGCGTGCGACTCGCCGGGGTCGAGGCGATCGTTGCGGAAGGCTTCGAGCGGATTCACCGAACCAACCTGATCGGCATGGGTGTGCTGCCCTGCGAGTTCCTGCCCGGCACCACGCGCCTCACGCTCGGCCTCGACGGCACCGAGACGTACGACGTCACCGGCGCTCGCACACCGGGTGCGACGCTCACGCTCGTCGTGCACCGCAAAGATGGCACGCGCGTGGAGTGCCCGGTGCGCTGCCGCCTCGACACCGCCGAGGAACTGGCCATCTACGAAGCCGGCGGTGTGCTGCAGCGCTTCGCGCAGGACTTCCTCGAAGCGACCAAGGCGGCCTGAGATGATGAGTGCACGCCCGCAACTCCGCATCCCCGCCACCTACATGCGCGGCGGCACCAGCAAAGGCGTGTTCTTCCGCCTCGACCACCTGCCCGAAGCCGCGCGCGTGCCCGGTCCCGCGCGCGACGCGCTGCTGCTGCGCGTGATCGGCTCGCCCGACCCGTACGGCAAGCACACCGACGGCATGGGTGGCGCGACCTCGAGCACCAGCAAGTGCGTGATCATCGGCCCGCCCTCGCAGCCGGGCCACGACGTCGACTACCTCTACGGCCAGGTCAGCATCGACAGCGCCTTCGTCGACTGGAGTGGCAACTGCGGGAACCTGTCGAGCGCCGTTGGGCCCTTCGCCATTGCGAACGGGTTCATCGCGCCGGAGCGCATCCCGCAGGACGGCGTGTGCACGGTGCGGATCTGGCAGAAGAACATCGGCAAGACGATCGTGGCGCACGTGCCGATCACGAACGGCGAGGTGCAGGAGGACGGCGACTTCGAGCTCGACGGCGTCACCTTCCCGAGCGCCGAGATCCCGCTGGAGTTCCTCGATCCGGTGGATGAAGGCGACGAGGGCGGGGCGATGTTCCCGACCGGGAATGTCGTCGATACGCTCGAGGTGCCGGGCGTCGGCCGGCTTTCGGCAACCATGATCACGGCAGGAATTCCCACCGTGTTCGTTCGCGCCGCGGACGTCGGCCTGACGGGCACCGAGCTGCAGCCCGCCATCAACGAGAACCCGCAGAGGCTGGCGATGTTCGAGGCGATCCGCATTGCCGGTGCGTTGCGCATGGGCCTGATCACCTCGCCCGACGAAGCCGCCAAGCGCCAGCACACGCCGAAGGTTGCCTTCGTGGCCCCCCCCGCGGATTACGTCGCGTCCAGCGGCAAGGCGGTGAAGGCGGCCGACATCGATCTCGTCGTGCGCGCGCTGTCGATGGGCAAGCTGCACCACGCGATGATGGGCACGGCCTCGGTCGCGATCGCCACGGCCGCAGCGATTCCCGGCACCTTGGTCAACGACGCGGCCGGCGGCGGCGCGCGCGAAGCCGTGAGCTTCGGACACCCCAGCGGCACGATGCGCGTGGGTGCGGCAGCCGAGCAGGTCGATGGACAGTGGGTGGTGCGCCGCGCGCTGATGAGCCGCAGTGCGCGCGTGCTGATGGAAGGCCACGTGCGCGTCCCCGCCGCCACGGTCGGCTGATTCCCGCTCGTTCGCATTGCTCGCGGGGCCGTTGACCGCTTGAGGCGCGCCGCGCCGCTGTGGCATGGTGCCTCCATTGAATTTGGAGCCCGTACGGTGATCGATCCGGACGGTTACCGCCCCAATGTCGGCATCATCCTGATGCGCGACGACGGCCGCCTGTTCTGGGCCCGTCGTGTGCATCGCGACGGCTGGCAGTTCCCCCAGGGCGGAATGAACAGCGATGAGACGCCGCTCGAGGCCATGTACCGCGAGCTGCAGGAAGAGACCGGCCTGCTGCCCGAGCATGTCGAGTTGCTGCATTCCACGCCCGGCTGGCTGCGCTACCGGCTGCCCTCACGCTGTGTGCGCAGCGGCGAGAAGCCGCGTTGCATCGGCCAGAAGCAGGTGTGGTTCCTGCTGCGCCTGGTGGCCTGCGAATCCAACGTGCGTCTCGATGCCAACGAGAAGCCAGAGTTCGATCGCTTCCGCTGGGTCGACTACTGGTACCCGCTGGAGCATGTGGTGCAGTTCAAGCGCGACGTCTACACCCGCGCGCTTTGCCACGTCGCCGACGCCGCCCGGGGCCTGGCGGGGGCCGAGGCGGTGCCTGAACCGGCCTTCCCGCCGCCGGCGTCGGAGTCGCGCCGCCGCCGCCAAGCCTGAATCGCCGGCTGAACCGCCCCCTGAACAGCGGATCGCGCCCCTGGGGTGCCTCTTGACACGACCGCCGTTGCGTCTTGTAATGCGAACTGTTCGTATTACCGAGTGCCCGCCGTGTACGTCTGTGTCTGCAACGGAGTGACCGATCGCGACATCCAGCGAGCCGTCGACGAGGGCTGCGACAGCCTCGACGCGCTGGCCGCGCGCACCGGCTGTGGCGTGACCTGCGGCTGCTGCCGCGAGTACGCCGCCGAGGCCATGGCGCAGGCGCAGGGCAAGACGCTGGGTCTGCCGATCGCAGCCTGAGTCGCCCCGCCTCGCCTGTCCGACGCCGGCCCCGTGCCGGCGTCGTCGTTTCCGGGCCATGGCCGGCCGCGCCGCGGGCTTCACGCCGCGTGGAGGTTCGTCAGCGCGTCGGCGACGCATTCGCGTTTCGTCATGCGTCGCTCGCTGGCGCTAGGCTTCGTGCACTTCCCCACGGAGCAGGGCCATGAAGGGCGATCCGCAGGTCATCCAGCACCTCAACAAGGTGCTTTACAACGAACTCACCGCGATCAACCAGTATTTCCTGCATGCCCGCATGCTGAAGAACTGGGGCTTTAAGGAGCTCGGCGAGCACGAGTACCACGAGTCGATCGACGAGATGAAGCACGCCGACTGGGTCATCGAGCGCGTGCTCTTCCTTGAGGGCCTGCCGAACTTGCAGAACCTCGGCAAGATCATGATCGGCGAGACGCCGAAGGAGGTCTTCGAGTGCGACCTCAAGCTCGAGCTGATTGCCATCCCTGACCTGAAGGCCGGCGTTGCGCACGCCGAGTCCGTCGGTGACTACGTCAGCCGCGACCTGTTCGCGAAGATCCTCGCCTCCGAGGAAGAGCACGTCGATTGGCTGGAAACCCAGCTCGACCTGATCAAGCGCCTCGGCGAGGGTCCTTACCTGCAGACGACGCTGTCGAAGGACTGATCAGGCGACGAGCTTGCGCAGCGCGCCGCTGGCTCGCTGGAACTCGGCATCGAGCACGGCCACCGCCACCGCGGGGCGAGGCAGCACGCCTTCGCGCGCGCCCACTTCGATGCGCTTCGCGGCCGCCGAGACGGCCATCGCGCCCAGATTGGCGCTTGAGGACTTCAGCGTGTGCGCCGGCGCGATCATCTTGCCCAGATCGTTGCCGGCCGCGGCCTCCTCAAGCTGCCGGATGTACTTCGCAGCGTCGACGAGGAACATCTGCACGAGGTTGCCGAACTCGGCGCCCATCACTTCGCGCAGCTCGGCCAGCACTTCGTCGTCGAGCACGCTGGCGGGTGCGGTCGCGGTCGCCGCGGCGGTCGATGCGGCGGCCGGCGTCGAATTCGCGGCCAGAGGCGACGACGATTCCGCTCGCTGCAGGCTCGGGATCGGCGGCAGGCCTGGCGCGACGGTGGGGCCGGGGCTCGCGACCGACGGCGGCGTGGCGAGCGGCGATGCCGTCCGTGCAGGCGCTAGCGCCGCGCTGCGGCGTGCGGCCGCACCGCGCTGCAGCCAGCGCTTCAAGGTGTCCTCGAGCTGGGAGCGGTCGACCGGCTTTGACAGGTAGTCGTCCATGCCGGCGTCGAGGCAGCGCTGGCGGTCGCCGGCCATGGCGTTCGCCGTCATCGCGATGATCGGCAGGCGCGGCAGGCGATGCGCGTTCTCGTAGTCGCGCCACTCGCGCGTTGCGGTGTAGCCGTCCTTGACCGGCATCTGGCAGTCCATCAGCACGAGGTCGAGGTTGCCGGCGGCCATGCGCTCGAGCGCTCGCTCGCCGTCGCCGGCGGATTCGCAGATCAGGTCCATCTGCGCGATGAGTTTCTGCGCGACGAGCATGTTGACCGGGTTGTCCTCAACCAGCAGCACGCGTGCGCGGCGGCCGATCGCGGCCTCGGAGAACGCGCCGACGCTGCTGCCCTGGGGCAGCGCGGCGATTTCCGGCGACGGCGGTACATCGGCTTCGAAGCCGAAGTCCGTGGCCGGCTCGGACACGCCGGGCAGCGGCATGGCCTGGTCTGGCACGAGCAGATCGGCGAGCCCGGATTTCAGGTCGGCAGCGGCTGCATCGCGGCGCAGCACCGAGACCGTCGGCGCCGCGACGATCTCCGGCGGTAGCGGTTCGGCACCGGTAAGTAGCAGCAGCCTCAAGCCTTCGACCTCGGGCGAACGCGAAAGCGCGCGCTGCAGCACGATGGCAGCCGAGGCGCCGTCGCGCAGGTCAGCAACCAGCGCTTCGAAACCGCTGCCCATGCCGCGTGCCGCGGCGGAGCGCAGCATCTGCAGCGCTTCTGGCGGGGTGCTTGAGTAGGACAAACGCATGCCCCAGTTCTGCATGGCCGTCGCGAGGCGTTCGCGTTGCGCCGGGTCGGGCGTCATCAGCAGCACGCGGGCGCCCGAGAGGTCGGCGCGTGCCGCGGGCAGGTCGCCGACCGCCTTGGCCAGCGGCACTTCGAACCAGAAGCGCGAGCCCTGGCCCGGCTCGCTGTCGACGCCGATACGGCCGCCCATCAGCGTGACGATGCGCTTGCAGATCACTAGGCCGAGGCCGGTGCCGCCGTACATGCGCGTGGTCGAGGCGTCGGCCTGCGAGAAAGCCACGAACAGCTGCGAGAGCTTGCCTTTCGGGATGCCGATGCCGGTGTCCACCACTTCGAAGCGCAGCGGATGGTGCAGGCGCTCCTCTCCATTCTTCAGGATGCGCAGGGTGACGCGGCCGCGATCGGTGAACTTGATCGCGTTGCTGAGCAGATTGGTCATCACCTGGCGCAGGCGTGTCGGGTCGCCGCGCACCGGCAGGCGAACCGCCGGCTCGATCTCGAGGTGCAGCAGCAGTCCCTTGGTCTCGGCCTGCTTGGTCATTAGGCGCACGACCGACTCGGCAAGCTCGCGCAGGTTGAAGCTGGTGGTCTCGAGGTCGACCTTGTTGGCCTCAAGCTTCGAGTAGTCGAGGATGTCGTCGACGATGCGCAGCATCTGCTTCGCTGAGCCGTGCGCGGTGCGCAGCAGGTCGCCCTGGTCGGCCGTCAGGCGCGCCGCCAGCAGCATGTCGATCACGGGCAGGATGCCGTTGAGCGGCGTGCGGATCTCGTGGCTCATCGTGGCCAGGAACTCGCCCTTGGCCATCATCGCGGCCTCGGTCTGCTTCTTCGCGTCCTTCAGCTCAAGCTCAAGACGGCGGTGGCGTTCCAGCTCCTGCTGCAACGTCTCGACCATGCGCTGGTTCTCGCTGGTGAGGCGCTGGTGTTCGGCGAGGAGGTCGCGCGCCTGCCGCAGGCCGCCGGGCACCACGGCGATCGCGCCGGCGGTCAGCCCCGCGGCGGCGATGACGGTCGGCCAGAACGCACCGAAGGGCAGCAGGGCGAAGACCACGGCGAGCAGCAGTCCGCCGGCCGCGGCCAGCAGCAGCCAACCCGCCAGGAGCCGGTTCGGAATGCGGGGCGGCAACACTCAGAGGATCGCCTGGTTGAAGTCGAAGTCGAGCGCGCCAGCCGCCTGTTGCACCAGGTTGCCCTGCACGAAATCGACGCCGCTCATCCACAGCGTGGCAGCGGCCTGCGGGTCTTCGACGCCGTGCCCGATCACTTCGATGCTGCGCCGGTGGGCGCGGTCGATGATGACCTTCAGCTCGTCGCGGATGGCCGACGACAGCGCGCCGGTGGAGTACTTGCCGGCCAGCTTGATCAGCGACAGCGGCAGCTGCTCCATCACCGATTCCACTTCCGGGCCGGGCTCGAACTGCGACAGGCAGAACTGCACACCGTCGGCGACCATTGCCGAGCAGAACTCGCGCAGCGTGCCGGTATGGACGCTGGCGTCCGAGAGGCGCATCTCGACGACTAGCGAAGCACCTGGCACGTCCAGCGCGCGCAGTTCGTTTCGCAACCACTCGGCATGGCCGCCGTGCGCGAGGGTGTACGGCGACTGGGTGACAAAGAGCATCATCGAGGCGCCTTGCGCGCGCGTCTTCGCGATGCGTGCGATCGACTCGCGCAGCACCCAGCGGTCGATCTCGACGATGAAGCCAGAGCGCTCGGCGGCCGGGATGACCTCGGCGGCAGTCATGCGCTTGCCGCTGCTGGTATCGAGGCGGAGCAGGGTCTGGTAGCGGCTGTCCTCGCCGCCGGCGACGGCGACGATGGGCTGGTAGAGCAGCGACAGGCGGCCGTCGGTCATGGCTTCGCGCATGTCGTCGATCAGCGCCTTCTGGCGTGACGCTTCCTCGGCGGCCAGCGGGCGATACAGGTCGATGTGGTCGGGGCGCTTGCGCGCACCGTGCGCGACCTTTTCGACGGCGTTCAGCAGCGCGCCGGCATCGGTGAACTCCGGCACCAGGGGCGCGACGCCGGCCACCGCCGGGGT
>JBOFQO010000348.1:0-2444 GCA_051660925.1 Silanimonas sp.
AGCGCGGGGTCGCGCCGGCCGTCGGCGCGATGATGCCGAGCTGGACCAGCACGTTCGCCTCGCCGGCCGCCGGGTAGCGCTGCCGCACGACCTCGGTGCGGTCCGGGTAGATCTCGAAGCGCTCGCGAATCGGCACTGGTGTTTCGTCGATGCGCGCAAAGGCGATGGCGCTGTCGTCCGGCGCCCACCAGTAGCCGGTGTGGCGGTTCATCTCTTCATCTGCGACGAATTCGGCGACGCCATTGCCGATCACCTCGCTGCCGTCGGTGGTGAGCTGCGCTTCCTTGGCGGTGGCGACATCGACCACCCACAGATTGCGGCCGCGGATGAAGCTGACGAAGCCGCCCTTCGGCGAGACCTTCGGGTCGGTGGCAAAGCCTCCGCCCGAGGTCAGCTTGCGCGCGCCAGCCTGAGGCGCACTGAGGTCGAACAGGTAGAGCTCGCCGCCGAGCGGGAACAGCAGGCGGCGCGAATCCGGGAACCACGCGTACTCGACGATGCCCGAGAGGGCCGCGGTGCGCTGCCGTTCGCGGCGGGCCTTCTCCTCGTCGCTGAGCTCGCCTTCGCCGTCCGGCAGCAGCGCCTTCGAATCGACCAGCAGCGCGGCCTGCTTCGTCGCGATGTCGAAGGCCCAGAGATCGAGTTGGTTGCGGTTCTCGGCCTTGCCCTTGAGGAAGGTGATGCGCGCGCCGTCCGGCGAGAACGCCGGCTGCACAAGCGTCGGACCGGACAGCGGCGTGTCGCCGGTGATGGCTTCGAGCGTCAGGCGCTGCGCCGCGGTGGCGGGAGGGGAAGCGGTCGGTGCGGTCGTCGAGCTCATGGCGTCGGTGGCGAGGCCGCACAGCGCGGCGAGCAGCAGGGAAGGAAGAAGGCGCATGCGCGGCGGGGTCCGTGGCGGTGTTTCGTGAAGGGCGGCGTCAGGGCTTGGCCGGCGCGCCGAACAGGTTCCGGCGCTGTTCGTCGGTGAGCTCAGCGGGGCGAGCGAAGCGCGGCTCCTGCGCGATGGCATAGGCACGCTGGGTGGCCGGGCGCGCGGCGATGCCGTCGCGCCAGCGCCGCAGGTTCGCGTGCGGTTCCAGGTCGAGCGGCGCCTTGGTGTACGGCGAGATCCACGGGTAGCAAGCCATGTCGGCGATCGTGTAGTCGTCGCCGGCGATGAACGCGCGGCCCTCAAGGCGACGGTCCAGCACGCCAAGCAGGCGCTGCGCCTCGCGCGTGTAGCGCTCCCGTGCGTACGGGATCGTTTCCGGCGCATAAACGTGGAAGTGTCCGTACTGGCCGGTCATCGGCCCGAGCCCCGCCATCTGCCAGAACAGCCACTCGCTGACCGTCGTGCGGCCGCGCAGGTCGGATGGCAGAAAGCGGCCGGTCTTCTGCGCGAGGTACATCAGGATCGCGCCGGATTCGAACACACTGATCGGCGCGCCGCCGTCGGCGGGCGCCGAGTCAACGATCGCCGGCATGCGGTTGTTCGGCGCGATGGCGAGGAATTCCGGGCGGAACTGCTCGCCGGCGCCGATGTTCACCGGGTGGAGCGCGTAGGGAAGACCCGCCTCCTCGAGGAAGAGCGTGATCTTGTGGCCGTTGGGCGTGGGCCAGTAGTGCAGGTCGATCATGGCGTCTCGGTGGTGGGGCGTTCCGCCGAGCTTACCGGGCGATGCGCGTCGTGCGATGGGCCGTCGGGCCGTCGCGAGCCGCTTGGGCCAAGGCGCTGACGGCGAGCGATGCGAATAAGGAGCCCCGGTGCGCTGTTGAGGCGCAAGCCCCGAAGGGGTCGCGCAGGATGCGCGATCCGGCCGAGCGACAGGGACGTCGCCTTCGGCCGGACCGCCGGAAATCTCGCGTTGACGGTGGTGGGGCGGGCCAGCGTCGCGCGCCGGCAGCGCCTTGGCACAAGCACGCATGCGCGGCCGCGACGACCGGCTCCGCACGGCCCGCTACAATCCGCGGATGGACGTCTCCTTCCTCCTCGACGGGCTAAACGCGGCCCAGCGCGAGGCTGTCTCCGCGCCGCCCGGCCATTACCTCGTGCTCGCCGGCGCCGGTTCCGGCAAGACCCGCGTGCTCACCCACCGCATCGGCTGGCTGCATGCCGTCGACGGCGTGCCGCTGTACAGCATCCTCGCGGTCACCTTCACCAACAAGGCGGCGCACGAGATGCGCCACCGCATCGCGGCGACCGTCGGGGTGGAGACGCGCGGGCTGTGGGTGGGCACCTTCCACGGCATCGCGCATCGCCTGCTGCGCCTGCACTGGCAGGAGGCCGGGCTGCCAGAAAGCTTCCAGATCCTCGACGCCGACGATCAGCTGCGTCTCGTCAAGCGCGTCATCGCCGATCTCGACCTCGACGACTCGCGCTTCCCCCCGCGCCAGGTGGTGTGGTGGATCAATGCGCGCAAGGACGAGGGCCAGCGCCCCGAGCACCTCCAGATCGGCGCCGGCGA
>JBOFQO010000349.1:0-8576 GCA_051660925.1 Silanimonas sp.
CGGTGTGCGGGAACTTCTCGGGGGCCACGAGATGCATCGCGCCGAAGCCCATGGTCTTGAGCGCCCGCGCCGCGGACCCGATGTTCCGCGGGTGCTGAGTGCCTACCAGCACCATCCGGATCCGTTCAAGTGCGCGCAAGGTAGCCTCCGGTGAATCGGGTAAACTCCGCGCCGGCCCGGCACCGACCGAGGCCACGTTCTTCATACAATCCAGCGGAAAGAGGCGGGCAGCGCATGCAGAACCCTGTCGTCAATGTCATGGTCAAGGCCGCGCGCGCCGCGGGCAACGTCCTGCTGCGCAACATGTCGCGCCTCGACAGCCTTAACGTCGTTGAGAAGGCCCGCCAGGACTACGCCAGCGAAGTGGACGGCCTCGCCGAGCGCGAAATCATACGCGAGCTCAAGCGCGCCTACCCCGACTACGCCATCCTCGGCGAGGAAACCGGGCAGACCGGCAAGGGCCGCTACACCTTCGTCGTCGATCCGCTGGACGGCACCTCGAACTACCTGCGCGGCATCCCGCATTTCTGCGTGTCAATCGCCCTCGTCGACAACGGCGAGCCGACCGACGCGGTCATCTACGACCCGCTGCGCAACGAACTGTTCACCGCCTCGCGCGGCAATGGCGCGGTGCTCAACGACCGCCGCATCCGCATCAACACGCAGCGCGAGATCGGCGGTGCCGTGCTGATCAGCGGCTTTCCGCCACGCGAGCGCAAGCGCCTCGGCCCGCAGCTGAAGTGCATCGAGATGCTGCTGAACGAGGCCGAAGACGTGCGCCGCACCGGCTCCGCCGCGCTGGACCTCGCCTGGGTCGCGGCCGGTCGTTCCGACGGCTACTTCGAAGCAGGCGTGAAGGCTTGGGACATCGCCGCCGGCATCCTGCTGGTGCGCGAGGCCGGCGGCCGCGCCTGCGACTTCAAGGGCCGCAACGAGAAGATCCTGTTCGAAGGCCAAGTGATCGCGGGCTCGATGAAGGTCGTCGATGCCGTGCAGAAGGCCGTGCAGGAGTCCGGCTGGCTGGCCAGCTTCGCGCCACCGCCACTGCACCCGAACGCCGCCGGCTGATCCGCGCGCCGGCTCGGTTGCTGCCTGGCACGACGAAGCGGTCGCGCCGCAGCTCAAGAGGTTGCGATCAACGCCTCTGGCCGCACCGTCGCCAGAACGAGGAGGGCCGCGGAAACACCGCGGCCTTCAGGTAAAGCACCCTGCCAGCGCTTCAGGGACGACGGTCGAGCTCGCTCTCGTCCTTCGCCTTCGGCAGCAGGTCCTGCTTGGTGACGTTGAGCCAGATCAGCAGCGGGCAGGCCACAAAGATCGACGACAGCGTACCGACCACGATACCGATCATCTGAGCCTCGGCCATGCCCTCGAGGCTGGCGCCGCCATACAGGTACAGCGCGAGCACGGTGAGGAAGGCCACCACCGAGGTGATGATGGTGCGCGACAGGGTCTGATTGACCGAGCGGTTCAGCACTTCCTGCGCACTGACGTGGTGCAGGCCACGGAAGTTCTCGCGAACACGGTCGAACACCACGATGGTGTCGTTGATCGAGTAGCCCATCACCGAGAGCACGCCAGCGAGCACGATCAGGTCGAACTCGTGCTGCGACAGCGCGAACCAGCCAACCACCAGCACGATGTCGTGCAGCGTGGTGATGATCGCCGCCACGGCGAACTTCCACTCGAAGCGGAAAGTAATGTAGACGAGGAAGCCGACGATCACGAAGAACAACGCCAGCACGCCGTTCTCGGCGAGCTCCTGCCCGACCTGCGGGCCGACGAAGTCCGAGCGCACGACGGTGACGGCATTCCCCGGCTCGCCGAGCAGGTCGGCGATCTCACCGCCCGTGGCGGCGGCGCCTTCCTGCAGGGCGGCCTCGCCCGCCTCGGCGTCGCGCGGCTGCAGCCGGACGACGATGTCGTTGGCGGCGCCGAAAGTCTGCACGACCGGGTTGCTGTAGCCCGCGCCTTCCAGCGTGGCGCGGACGCGCTCGAGGTCGGGCTCTTTCTCGAACTGCAGTTCGGCGACCGTGCCGCCGGTGAAGTCGAGCGCGAAGTTGAAGCCCTTGATCGGGATCAGCACCAGCGCGGCGACCATCAGCGCGAAGGCGATGGCCAGCGACGGCAGGCGCCAGCGCAGGATGTCGTAGTTGGTATCGAACGGGATGATTCGGAACACGTGGGAACTCCGGTCAGATCGCCAAGCCGGCCAGCTTGCGGCGGCGGCCGTAGATGAGGGTGGCGACGCCGCGCGACACCGATACCGCGGTGTACATCGAGGTCAGGATGCCGATGATCAGCGAGAGCGCGAAGCCCTTGACCGGGCCGGTGCCGAACACGAACAGCGCGATGCCCGCGAGCAGCGCGGTGACGTTGGCGTCGGCGATGGTGCCGGCCGCCTTCTCGTAGCCGGTGGCAATCGCGTTCAGCGGGGTGTTGCCGGCGCGCAGCTCCTCGCGGATGCGCTCGTTGATCAGCACGTTGGCGTCCACCGACAGGCCGACGGTCAATGCGATGCCGGCAAGGCCGGGCAGCGACAGGGTGGCGCCAACGATCGACATCACGGCCACCAGCATCAGCAGGTTGAGCAGCAGCGCGATGTTCGTGATGACGCCGAACATCCGGTAGTAGACGACGAAGAACACCAGCACCAGCACGAACGAGGCAGCGATCGACTCAAGGCCACGGGCGATGTTCTCAGCACCGAGGCTCGGGCCGATGATGCGCTCCTCGGCGAACTCCATCGGCGCCGCCAGCGCGCCCGAACGCAGCAGCAGCGCGAGCTGCTGGGCTTCCTGCGGGCTCTCGAGCCCGGTGGTCTGGAAGTTGCGGCTGAACACGCCGCGGATCGACGCGAGGCTGATGACCTCTTCCGTCACCTTGGTGCCGCGCACTTCCTTGCCGTCAACGATGCGCACTTCCGGCACGCGCTCGATGTACACCACGGCCATCGGCTTGCCGACGTTCTGCGAGGTGAAGTCGAACATCCGCTGGCCCGCCGACGCGTTCAGCGTGACCGAGACGCCGGGCGTTCCGGTTTCCGGGTCGGTGATCGAGGTGGCCGCGACGAGCTGGTCGCCGGCGGCGATGACGCGCTTGGCCAGCACCACCGGGATACGGCTGCCGTCCGGGTTGCGCTCGCGCATGTAGTAGATGCGGCCTTCCGGCGGGATGCGACCGGTGCGCTCCGCCTCGAGGGCGTCGACGTCGGTCAGCAGGGCCGCGCGGTATTCGAGCGTCGCCGTGGCGCCGATAACGCGCTTGGCCAGCGCCGTGTCCTGCACGCCGGGCAGCTGCACGACGATGCGCGACTCGCCTTGGCGAGTGACGATCGGCTCGGCGACACCAAGCGCATTGATGCGGTTGCGCAGGATCGAGACGTTCTGGTTGATCGTGTCGGTCAGCAGGGCCTGCAGGGCCGCCGGGGCGATGCGGGCGGTAAAGCCGGGGCCCGCCGAGCCGCCGAGAGGCTGCAGTTCCAGCTCCGGTGCGTCGACGGCCACGACGCTGAGCGCCTTCGACAGATCCTCGGCGCGGGTCAGGCGGACGATGATGTCGGTCGGGCGCACCGTCACTTCCTGCGACGGAATCTTCTGCTCGCGCAGCACCACGCGGATCTGCTCGGCGTAGCTGTTCTCGCGCTTCTCCAGCGCGGCCTGCTGGTCGACCTGGAGCAGGAAGTGCACGCCACCCTGCAGGTCGAGGCCGAGGCGCATGGGGCGCGCGCCGAACAGGTCCAGCCAGGCCGGCACGGTGGACACCAGGTTCTGCGCGACGGTGTAGCCGCTTTCGAGCTCGGGGCGCAGGAGCTCGGCCGCGCGCAGCTGTTCGGCGGCGTCGAGGCGTACCACCAGGCTGTCGTCCTCCTTCTGCACGGCCTTCGGCGCGATGCCGGCGTCCTTCAGCAGGCCTTCGACGCGCGCGTCGAGCGCATCGTCGACGGCGAAGCCGCGGTTCGCGGTGATCTGCACCGCCGCATCCTGCGGGTAGAGGTTCGGGAGGGCGTAGAGCGCGCTGGCCAGCAGCACGATCAGGGCGACGACGTATTTCCAGCGGGCGTATTCGAGCATGGCGTCACTTCAGGCCGGCAAGCGCCGACCACAATGCCGGCATGAAGCCGGCGTGATGGGGGCCGATCAGAGGGACTTCAAGGTGCCCTTGGGCAGGACGGCGTTGATGGCGCCCTTCTGCAGCTTGATCTTCGTGCCTTCGGCGATCTCGACCACGAGGAAGCTCTCGCCCACCTCGTCGATGCGCCCGGCGATGCCGCCGCTGGTGACGATCTCGTCGCCCTTCGCCAGCTTCTCGACCATCTGGCGATGTTCCTTCTGCCGCTTCATCTGCGGGCGGATCATCATGAAGTACATCAGCACGAAGACCGCGCCCAGCATGATCACGCTGGGCCACGGGCTGGGCGCGGGCGCGCCGGCAGCAGCCTGGGCGTGGGCGGCGGGAATCACGAAGTCGAGCAAGGGCATGGACGTGGGCATCCGGTCGGCCAAAGAGCCGCGAAGTATGCCACGCCCCTGACCCCACGGCCCTGCCGAGGCTCCCGGCCGGGCAACGCCGTCACCGCCATCCCGGGGTTCAGGCCGGCTCGCCGGCCTGCCGGGCCGCGTGAAAGGCCTCGCGGAACTCGGCGAAGCGGCCCTGCTCGATCGCCGCCCGGATGCGTGCCATCAGCCGCAGGTAGTAGCGCAGGTTGTGCGTGGTGGCGAGCATCGAGGCGAGGATCTCGTTGCACTTGTCCAGATGACGCAGGTAGCTGCGGGTGAACCCGCCCGTACACGTGCCGCAGTCGCAGCCCGGCTCGATCGGGCGCAGGTCGTGCTCGTAGCGCTGGTTGCGGATGCGCACCTGGCCGAAATCGGTGAAGTAGTGGCCGTTGCGCGCGTTCCGCGTGGGCATCACGCAGTCGAACATGTCGACGCCGCGCGCCACCGCCTCGACGATGTCCTCGGGCTTGCCCACGCCCATCAGGTAGCGCGGCTTGTCATCGGGCAGCTGCGGGCAGATCGCTTCCAGGGTCTTCTCGCGCTCCTCGGCCGGTTCGCCGACCGCGAGGCCGCCCACCGCGTAGCCGTCGAAGCCGATCTGCTGCAGGCCCTCCGCCGAGCGCGTGCGCAGCGCCGGGTACAGCCCGCCCTGCACGATGCCGAACAGCGCGGCGTCGTTGCCCTCGTGGGCGCGCTTGCTGCGTTCGGCCCAGCGCAGGCTGAGCTCCATCGAGGCGCGCGCGACCTTCTCCGAGGCCGGCTCGCCGTCGACGAGGTA
This sequence comes from Silanimonas sp., assembly GCA_051660925.1. Lineage (GTDB taxonomy): Bacteria > Pseudomonadota > Gammaproteobacteria > Xanthomonadales > Xanthomonadaceae > Silanimonas. The sequence goes on from JBOFQO010000349.1 coordinate 5,278, forward strand.
GGGCGTGCACTCGTCGAAGATCATCACGATGTCCGAGCCGAGCACGCGCTGGATCTGCATGCTCTCTTCCGGCCCGAGAAAGACCTTGCGGCCGTCCACCGGCGAGGCGAAGGTCACGCCCTGCTCGGTGATCTTGCGCTTGTGCGCCAGCGAGAAGACCTGGAAGCCGCCGGAGTCGGTGAGGATCGGCTTCGACCACTTGGTGAAGCCGTGCAGGCCGCCATGCTCAGCCATCACTTCGAGGCCAGGACGCAGGTACAGGTGGAAGGTGTTGCCAAGGATGATCTCGGCGCCGATCGCCTCGAGCTCGACCGGGCGCATCGCCTTGACCGTGCCGTAGGTGCCCACCGGCATGAAGGCCGGCGTCTCGATCGTGCCGCGCGGGAAGGTGATGCGGCCGCGGCGCGCCGCGCCGTCGGATCCCAGCTTCTGAAACGCCATCCGGCTCATGCGCCCTGCCCTTCGCCCGCCGACGCCTCAGGGGCCTCGCGCTCTGGCCACAGCAGCATCGCGTCGCCGTAGCTGAAGAAGCGGTAGCGCTGGTCCACGGCGTGGCGATACGCCCCCATGATCCGCTCGAAGCCGGCAAAGGCGCTGACCAGCATCATCAGCGTCGATTCCGGCAGATGGAAGTTGGTGAACAGTGCGTCGGCGGCGCGGATGCGCTGCCCGGGGTAGAGGAAGATCTGCGTGTCGCCGGCGAAGGGCAGCACCTCGCCATCGCGCCACGCCGTCTCCAGCGCGCGGATCACCGTGGTGCCGACAGCGATGACGCGGCCGCCACGGGCTTTGGTCGCGCGAATCTTCTGGCAGAGCTCCGCACCGACGTTCAGCCACTCGCTGTGCATCGCGTGGTCCTTCACGTGCTCGGCGCGCATCGGCTGGAAGGTGCCGGCGCCGACGTGCAGGGTGATGTGGCCGAAGGCGACGCCGCGCGCCTTCAGCGCCTCGAGCAGCGCGTCGTCGAAATGAAGCCCGGCGGTCGGCGCGGCCACCGCGCCAGCGTGCTTCGAGAACACCGTCTGGTAGCGCTCGTTATCGCGGATGTCGGCGTCGCGGCGGATGTAGGGCGGCAACGGCATGCGACCGGCGCGCAGCAGCACCTTGTCGAGCGGCTCGGGGGTTTCGAAGCGCAGGCGGTAGAACTCGCCGTCGCGGCCGAGCACGGTGAGCTTCGTGCCCTCGTCGAGGGTGATCGTCGAGCCCGCCTTCGGCGACTTGCTCGCACCCACCTGCGCGCGGACCTCATGCGCGCCGGTGACGCGCTCCAGCAGCACCTCGACGCGGCCACCGGTGTCCTTCAAGCCGAACAGCCGCGCCGGGATCACGCGCGTGTCGTTGAACACCATCAGGTCACCCGGTTGCAGCAGGGACGGCAGGTCGCGAACGTGGAGGTCCTTGAAGCCGGCCGGCGGTGCGGGTATGTGCAGCAATCGGGACGCCGAGCGCTCAGTCAGCGGCTCCTGCGCGATCAGCTCGGGCGGCAGGTCGTAATGGAAGTCGGACTTCTTCATCGGATCGGCTTGACAGGCCGGCCCTCGGGCAAGCGCCTCGCGGCGCGGGGCGCGCATTGTACGCGTGGGCCGCGGGGCGGGCGCGCAAGGGCAGATCAAGGGACGCAGAGCGTCTGCAGCGGCCCGGCCCCTCGGCCGCACCATCACCCCACCGCTCTGTCGCCCTCGCCGCCGATCACGCGGGAAGCGCAGACTCGGTGGCGCCCCGCCGCGCACCCCCAAACCCACGCAGGAGCCGGCCATGCCCGTCCGCGCCTACGCCGCCACCGCCTCCAAGGGCAAGCTCGACGCCTTCCAGTACGACCCCGGCCCGCTCCCCCCCGAAGTCGTTGAAGTGCAGGTCGAGCACTGCGGCCTGTGCCATTCCGACCTCAGCATGATCAACAACGACTGGGGCAATGCGCGCTACCCGCTCGTGCCCGGCCACGAAGCCGTCGGCCGCGTCGTCGCCGTCGGCCCAGAAGCCAAGCGCGTGAACGTCGGCGACCGCGTCGGTATCGGCTGGTACCAGAGCAGCTGCATGGCCTGTGCCCAGTGCCTGTCCGGGCACCACAACGTCTGCGGCAAGGCCAGCGGCCTGATCGTCTCGGGCTATGGCGGCTTCGGCGAGCGCGTGCGCGCGCACTGGGTCTGGGCCACGCCGATCCCCGACGGCGTCGACGCCGCCAGCGCCGGCCCCCTGCTGTGTGGCGGCATCACCGTGTTCGGCCCGATCGCCCATTTCGGCATCAAGCCGACGGATCGCGTCGGCGTGGTTGGCATCGGCGGCCTCGGGCACCTCGCGCTGCAGTTCCTCAACGCCTGGGGCTGCGAGGTCACCGCGTTCACGTCGAGCGAATCGAAGCACGAGGAGGCCATCCGCCTCGGCGCGCACCGCGCGGTGGTCAGCACCGATGCGAAGGCGCTGGCGAAGGAAGCGGGAAAATTCGACTTCATCCTCGTCACCGCGAACGTCACTCTGCCCTGGGGCGCATATCTGGGAGCGTTGGCGCCCAACGGCCGCCTGCATTTCGTCGGTGCGGTGCTCGAGCCCGTGCCGGTGCCGGCCTTCGCGCTGATCGGCGGGCAGAAATCGATCAGCGGCTCGCCACTCGGCAGCCCGGCCACGACCTCGCAGATGCTCGAGTTCTGCGCGCGCCACGAGATCGCGCCGCAGGTTGAGCGCTTCCCGATGTCGAAAATCAATGACGCCTTCGAGCACCTGCACGCCGGCAAGGCGCGCTACCGCGTCGTGCTGGACGCCGATTTCGCCTGAACAATGAACACCGAGCTGCTGGTGGTTCGGCAGTGGATGGCCGTCGTGCTCTGGGCCTTGGCCGCGGTTTGGTGCTGCGGCTTGGTGGTCGGCACGGTCGTGCTCGGGGTGAACGGCCCACCCGAGGGTGCGGTGCCGTTCTGGGCGTGGTTGGTGCTAATCGTTTTCTGGAGCATCGGTGCTGGGCTGGCCGCCGTCGTCTTCGGGCAACCGGCCATCACACTGCGGATCTGGCCGGACAGACGAGCCGAGCTGGTGCGACAGTGGCCCCTGAAGCGCGACGTTCTCGCGCTTCAGGCCAATGAACTGCGCCTTCAGTTGGCGGAGGGCACCGATGCCGACGGTGATCCGTACTTCCGACTTCGTCTCTCCGCGGCGCCGCATCTCGCCGTGCCGGTGAACGTCGCGGAAGGGCGTCGCGAGGACTGCGAGGCGGTGCGCGATCGACTGCTTGCCGCTGGCGTGGCGATGGCCCAGGAGCCGGACGAGGACGGCGACCCGGCAGTCCGCAGCGAGTGACAGCCGCCGGG
>JBOFQO010000350.1:0-2221 GCA_051660925.1 Silanimonas sp.
ACGATCGCCGCATCGGGCACGGTTCTTGTGCGGGGCGCCGTCGCCGCAATCGAGTCCGGTCCGGACACCATGGCCTCGTCGGGTGGCGTGCTGCTGCAGGGCTCACTCGCCGCCCAGGAGTCCGGCAGTGACACCCTCGTCGCCTCGGGCACGGTCAGCGGTGGCGCCGGCGTCACCGGCTCGCTGGCTGCAACCGAAACCGGGCCGGACACCGCAGCCATCACCGGCGCGGTGCTTGTGCAAGGAGCGCTCGCCGCCCAAGAGTCTGGCGCCGACACGGCCGCGATCGTCGGTGCCGTGCTGGTTCAGGGCGCCATGGCCGCGCAGGAATCCGGGGCCGACACGGTGGCCGCGTCCGGCGCGATCATCGTGCAGGGCGCACTGTCGGCCAGCGAGTCTGGCGCCGACACCCTGGCGGCCACGGGCGGCGTGCTCGTGCGCGGCGCTCTGGCGGCCACGGAGAGCGGCGCGGACACGATGGCCGCCTCGGGTACTGTCTCGGGCTCGCCGGGCGTCACGGGCTCGCTGGCTGCGCAGGAGTCGGGATCGGACACGATGGTCGCCACCGGCGCCATCGACGCCCCCGTTCTCATCACGGCCGCGCAGGCGAACCTGCTGCGCCAGGTCTGGCTGCTGCACGGCCTGGGCGGCTTCATGCTGGTCACGCCCTCGTCGCGCGTGGCCGGCGACGTCCGGCAGACCATCGCCGATGGCGGGAGCGCCGTCACGATCAGTACGGTCGAGGCTGGCGACACGTTCGCCGGCGACGTCGGCTCCATGATCGAGGAGCTGGCGGCGCTGCACGGCCTGACCACGGACCTGACCACCACGGCCAGCTCACGCTCTGCCGGCGGAATCACGCAGGCGATCACCTCGTCAGCAGCGTCGACGATCGTCATGCGGAGCTGACGTGCTCACGCCCCTCGCCATCGCGCTGCAGGGCATCTCCTTCTCCGCGGCGCAGGTGGCGGCTCAAGGCCTGTACCCCGAGATGGCGCCCGTCGGGCCGATCGTCAACACGCCGTCCTACGGCGCCGGCGGAGCGGTTTACTCGCCACCCCGGCGCACCTACCCTGCCCCCATTCGGACGCCGGCGGTTGCCGCACTGGCCAACGACGACGCCGAGATCATCGACATCCTCACCATCACCGTGATCGCCATCGAGGCCGCTGGACTATGGGAAGCCTGACCAAATGCCTTGTCCGCTCGGGCAAGGTGATCGACAGGGACGACGCTGAGCGCATCACGGACCTGGCCGCGGGCTTCCGCGCCGATGGCATGAGCGCCGACGAGGCCGCCGCCGAAGCCGTGGGCGCCGTCGTCGCCGAGGCTGGCGAGGAGCTGGACGCGATTGCCGAGGCCATCCGCGAGCAGCTTGGCATCACGGTGGGGCGCGCCGCGCGCGAAGACGTCGAGGCCGAAGTGGTCGAGCAAGCCCCCGAGCCCCGGGCGCCGGCCGCCGCGCCTGTCGTTGCCGAGCGCCCTGCTGCCGCGCCGGAGTCCGCGCCGGTCGCCGAGGCCGAGCCGGTCGTGCAGTCCCGCGCCGCTCAGGAAGCCCGCGCCACCGCGGCCCAGATTCGCCAGCGAAAGTCTCAGCTCGCCCGCGAGCTGACCGCCGACATGCTGACTGCCGAGCAGGTGCGGTCGTGGACGAACCGCGCGCGCCTGCTGATCGGCGAGGTCGCCACGTCGCCGGACTTCGCGCAGGAGCTGGCCGATGCCCGTCGTGCACTCGGCCCCGAGCGCCGCGCCGCGCTCGCTGGCGACCGCCGTGCACTGGCCGAGTACGACAACATCCGCGACATGATCGGCGTGATCGACGACGGTATGCGCGAGGCCCGCGCCAAGCAGGCTGAGGCGAACCGCCTGCTGGACAAGATCGAGCGCCGCACGTCGACCATGTCGCTGTCCGAGCGCGAGGCGCTGGTCGACCAGCTCGCTGTCGCGCTGGACTCCGCCGAGATGGCCTACGTGGCGGCCAAGCGAATCGCCGACTGGCGCAGCAGCAACGACGCCAAGATCGTGAAGGCGCAGCTGAAGCGCACGCAGACGCTGGATTACCTGGCCAGCGAGGGCTTCCAGCAGGGCAGCTTTCTGTGGCAGAGCGGCGACCTGAAGGACAAGGCTGCGTCAGTCAAGCGCAAGTTCCGCCGCGCGCTGCAGGACCGAATGATCGACATGCGCGACGTGCAGGAGCAGATCGAGCGCGAGCTGGGCATCA
>JBOFQO010000351.1:0-7601 GCA_051660925.1 Silanimonas sp.
GCTGCACACGCAGGATCAACCGCGCCGGCGGTTGCGCCAGCGCGCTGCGCAGGGCGGCACGGTCGTCCACGCGGCGGCCGTTGACGCCGTCGATGCGGTCGCCCGGCCTCAGGCCGTTCTGGCCGGCGCGCGAGTTGGCAGCAACGTTCGCCACCGCGACGCCGAGCAGACCGCCGCGGCGGAACTTCTCGGCGACTTCGCCCAGCGTTGCGCCGGCCAACCGCGGGTCGATGTCCGCGCCCGGCAGCTGCTTGGGCTGCTCGCGCAGCGTGGCGTTGAGCTTCAGCGCCTGTGCGCCGCGGCGCACGTCGAGCGTGGCCGGGCGGTTCACCGGCAGCAGGCCCTCGGCGTTGCGCAGCGCCTGCGCGCCATCGACGCGCTGGTCGTTGATGGCGGTGACGACGTCGCCGGGGCGCAGGCCGGCGGCTTCGCCCGGCGCGTTGCGGTAGACGCGGGTGACGATGGCGCCGCGCAGCGATTCGTCGAGGCCCAGCTCCTGCGCAAAGCGCGGCGTCAGGTCGACGAGTTCGATGCCGAGCGAGCCACGCTTCACCTCGCCGTAGACCAGCAGCTGGCGCATCACCTCGTGCGCGAGGTTGGCGGGGATGGCGAAGCCGAGGCCGATGTTGCCGGCCGCCGAGCCTCGCGGGTTGAAACTTGCCGTGTTGATGCCGACCAGCTCGCCGCGCAGGTTCACCAGCGCGCCACCGGAATTGCCGGGGTTGATCGAGGCGTCGGTCTGGATGAAGTCCTGGTAGCCGAGGCCCGTCAGGCCGCTGCGGCCCACGGCCGAGACGATGCCCGAGGTGACGGTCTGCCCGAGTCCGAACGGGTTGCCGACGGCCACCACGAAATCGCCGACGCGCAGGCCCTGGGAATTGGCGAGCGGCAGGGCGCGCAGGTTCTCAGCCGGGATGCGGATCAGGGCCACGTCGGTGCCGGGGTCGCTGCCGATGAACTCGGCTTCGACGGTGCGTCCGTCGTGCAGCTGCACGCTCACTTCAGTGGCGTTGTCGACGACGTGATGGTTGGTCAGCACATAGCCGCGCTGGGCGTCGACGATGACGCCCGAGCCCAGGGACTGCGACTCGCGGCGCTGCGGGCCGTCCGGCATGCCGAAGAAGCGCCGGAAGAACGGGTCGGCGGCCAGCGGGCTCTGCACCTCGATGACCTGGCGCGTGTAGATGTTCACCACCGCCGGCGTCACGCCCTCAAGCATGGGGGCCAGCGAGGGCAGGGCCGGCAGGGCGGCCACGCTGCGCGGGGTCTGGGTGGTGACGGGTGCGGCGGCCGGTGCCGCGGCGACGGCGGGCGCGGCCGGCGACGCCGGGCCGGCGAGGGCGGCAGGCACCGGGTCGGGTGCGAGACCGCGGGCGATCAGGCCGCCGCCGATGGCGGTCGCGAGCAGGCAGGCGAACAGGGGCAGGGGACGCATTCGAGCAGGGTCCTCGGGCGGGGATTCCGCTCCAGCAGATGCGGGAGCGCGCGGATTTTCACAAGGGTCGCGTGATGCGGCTGAACAGGGTTCGGCCGCGTTGACAGGGTCCGGGGCCGGGCGTACCGTTGCCTCTCGCTGCGCCCTACATGTTGGGGTCGTGGCGGGGATGGGCCCCAAGATTTGGGGGCTTGAACACAGCTGATGACGCAGGCCGGACGGTTCGTCATGGGGCAGATCGACGGAAAATCGGGGTACCGCCGGCGCACCGCGCCGAGGGCGGCCGTTTTTCCGTCTCCGCCGCTCGCGCTGGTCGGTCGATGACGACGCCCCCGAGGGCGCAAGGGAGACACGAGGCATGAGTACGGTTCGCCTGGAGGCGGTCAAGACGGAAGGGCCGGTGGAGATCGCGATGCAGCCGGCGTCCTGGGACATCTGGGACAAGAAGTACCGCCTGAAGACCAAGAAGGGCGAGCCGGTCGATGCGGATATCGACGGCAGCTACAAGCGCGTCGCCAAGGCGCTGGCCGAGGCCGAGCCGAACACCGAGAAGCAGAAGTACTGGTACGAGCGCTTCCTGTGGGCGCTGCGCCGCGGTGCCATTCCCGCCGGGCGCATCACGTCCAATGCCGGCGCGCTGGAGCACAAGCCGGCCACTTCGACGATCAACTGCACCGTGTCGGGCACCATTCCCGACTCGATGGACGGCATCCTCGACAAGGTCCACGAAGCCGGGCTCACGCTGAAGGCCGGCTGCGGCATCGGCTACGAGTTCTCGACGCTGCGCCCGCGCGGCGCCTTTGTCGCCGGCGCCGGCGCGTACACCTCGGGCCCGATGTCCTTCATGGATATCTACGACAAGATGTGCTTCACCGTCTCGTCGGCCGGTGGCCGCCGCGGCGCGCAGATGGGTACCTTCGACGTCTCGCATCCCGACGTGAAGGACTTCATCAAGGCCAAGCGCGAAGACGGCCGCCTGCGCCAGTTCAACCTCTCGCTGCTGATCACCGACGAGTTCATGGACGCGGTGGCGCGCGACGCCGAGTGGCCGCTGGTCTTCCCGATCAATGAGAAGGAAGTCGGCGACATCGACCTCGCTGATGCCAAGCAGGTGGTCTGGCGCGAGTGGCCGACGTCGAAGGGCTACGTGCGCCGCGACGACGGCATGGTGGCGTGCAAGGTCTACAACCACGTCCGCGCCCGCGGCCTGTGGGACATGATCATGACGTCGACCTACGACTTCGCCGAGCCGGGCTTCATCCTGATCGACCGCGTCAACGAGATGAACAACAACTGGTGGTGCGAGGCGATCCGCGCCACCAACCCCTGCGGCGAACAGCCCCTGCCGCCTTACGGCGCCTGTCTGCTGGGCTCGATCAACCTGACCAAGTTCGTCCGCGACCCCTTCACCGACCAGGCCCGCTTCGACTGGGAGGAATACAAGGAGGTCGTGCGCGTCTTCACCCGCATGCTCGACAACGTCGTCGAGGTGAACGGCCTGCCGCTGGAGCAGCAGCGCCAGGAAATCATGCGCAAGCGCCGCCACGGCATGGGTTTCCTCGGCCTCGGCTCGACGATGACCATGCTGCGCATGAAGTACGGTTCGCCGGACAGCTGCGAGTTCACCGAGGCGGTGTCGCGCGAGATGGCGGTGGCCGGCTGGGAAGTGGCGCTGTCGCTCGCCGAGGAGAAGGGCCCGGCCCCGATCATGGACGAGGACTTCACCGTCACCGCCGAGATGCTGCGCAAGCGCCCGGAGATGGCGAAGGACGGCTACAAGGTCGGTGATTCGATCAAGGGTCGTCTGTTGCACGCGAAGTACAGCCGCTACATGCAGCGTGTCGCCGGCGTGGCCCCGGAGCTCGTGCAGAAGCTCTCGGAGCAGGGCGCGCGCTTCACCCACCACAGCTCGATCGCGCCGACCGGCACCATCTCGCTATCCCTCGCCAACAACGCCTCCAACGGCATCGAGCCCTCGTTCGCGCACCACTACTCGCGCAACGTGATCCGCGAGGGCAAGAAGTCGAAGGAGAAGGTGGATGTCTACAGCTTCGAGCTGCTGGCCTACCGCGAGCTGGTGAACCCGAAGGCGATGCCCTACAGCGCCGACCCGGAGGCGATGCTGCCCGACTACTTCATCTCGGCCGACGACATCTCGCCGAAGGCGCACGTGGATATCCAGGCCGCGTCGCAGATCTGGATCGATTCCTCGATCTCCAAGACGGCGAACGTCCCGACGGACTTCCCGTACGAGGACTTCAAGGACATCTACCGCTACGCCCACGAGAAGGGCCTGAAGGGCTGCACCACCTTCCGCTTCAACCCGGCCGCCTTCCAGGGCGTGCTGGTGAAGGAGAAGGACCTCGAGAACACCACCTACCGCTTCGAGCTTGAGGACGGCAGCGTGGTCGAGGTGAAGGGCAACGAGCAGATCGAGTACGACGGCGAGATGCACACCGCGGCGAACCTGTTCGACGCTTTGAAAGAGGGTTACTACGGTAAGTTCTGAAGGCTCACGGTAAGTTCTGACTTCGGCCAAGGCCGAAGTCGCGGTAAGTTCTGATCAGAGGCCGAGGGCAGAACGTCCTCGGCTCTGACATCGAGGCCCGCCCGACCCGCCCCGGCGAGGTGGGCCCGAACCGGCAAGCGTGCACCGGCCCCAAGGCACGCGGATGCAGCACCCCACTGGAGTGTTCCCATGAGCAACGGCAACGGTGTGACCAGCACGATTGCGCAGGCGGTCGAGGCGGTCAGCGAGAAAGCCAACGAGGTCGTCGAGCAGGCGAAAGCCAAGGCGGCCCCGATGGTGAAGAAGGCCAAGGCCGAAGTGGCCAAGGTCGAAAAGGCCGCCAAGGCGAAGATGAAGCAGGCCGAGAAGTCGCCGGCCGGTCAGGCCGTCAAGAAGGCTGTCGGCACCGCGAAGAAGAAGGTCGCGGCGGCGAAGAAGTCGGTCGACGCGGCGGTGACGTCGGCGAAAGCCAAGCTCGGCGTGAAGCCCGCCGCGAAGAAGGCGGCGCCGGCCAAGAAGGCCGCCAAGCCCGCGGCGAAGAAGGCCGTGACCAAGAAGGCACCGGCCAAGAAGGCGGCACCGAAGAAAGCGGCCAAGAAGGCGGCTCCCAAGAAGGCCGTCAAGAAGGCTGCCAAGAAGACCGCGCGCCGCTGATCGCGGCGTCCGGCCCGGACAACCCCGCCCTCAAGGCGGGGCCGGATGATCCACCCCCAAAGAAACGTGCACGACACGGCAACACGCACCACCCGCAGGAGCGCCGGCATGGCCATCAAGATCACCAAGAAAATCAAGTCGTACAGCGTCGCCACGCCGGACGACAAGGCCGCTTCGCCGGCACCCGCGCCCGTCGCCGCCGTTCCCCCGCTGCCGACCGCCGAGATCATCCAGATGCACGAGCGCGTCGAGCGCCCGGAGACCCTGGTCGGCGCCACCTACAAGATCAAGTCGCCGCTGTTCGAGCACGCGCTGTACGTGACGATCAACGACATCGTCCTCAATCCCGGGACGGAACATGAGCTCCGCCGTCCGTTCGAGTTGTTCATCAACTCGAAGAACATGGAGCACTTCCAGTGGATCGTCGCCATCACGCGCATCGCCTCGGCGGTGTTCCGCAAGGGCGGCGACGTGACCTTCCTCGCCGAGGAGATGAAGGCGGTGTTCGACCCGCGCGGTGGCTACTTCAAGGCCGGCGGCGTCTACATGCCGTCGATCGTCGCTGAGATCGGCGACGTCATCGAGCAGCACCTGAAGTCGATCGGCATGATCGTCGACCCGGAAATCAGCGACGCGCAGCGCGCCCGGCTCGCCGAAACGCGCGCGGCCTCCGAGAACCGCTCAAAAAAAAACGCTGACGTGAGCGCCGCGGCGCCGGTCGGCGACATCGCCGTGACCGGCGAAGGCACCAGCTTCCCGCCGTCGGCGACGATGTGCAGCAAGTGCAACACGAAGGCGCTGGTGCTGATGGACGGCTGCCAGACCTGCTTGAACTGCGGCTATTCGAAGTGCGGTTGAGCGAACAAAAATCTGTGGAGAGAGTTGAAGAATCCTCTCTTCGGTAGAACTGGACAGGACCTGCTCCGCCAAGCTGCGTCGTCGCTGATGCGCAGCGTCCTGGGCGACTGCCCCGGCATGGGAATACACCTGAGAGCCAACTTGGTGCCGCCGCCCCGCTAAGCGACAACGGGCAAGCGCCGCCACCGGGGCAACTCTCACACGAAACCGACGCCCTCGGTTCCGTGGCGCCACGAGAACCGACTCATGAGAGTTGATGCCCTGAACATCGAGCCCTCCTCCAAGTTGAAATTCAGCTAAAAGCAGTTTTGCGATGTCGCGCTGCTGCTCATGCTGGCGATCCGGTGATCCAGATCGGCCCCCGAACGGGGGCCGATTTCTTTGCTGACCACGCCCTACGTCGTTGCGTGGCCTCAAACCCGCCGCCAATGCATCACCCAGTTGTGCGCCCAGGTTCTCCCGTCGTCGCGTGACACGGCCTGACGCCAGCGGCAGCCCTCGCGGGTGATGCGGTCCCAGATGCCGGCGGCCAGCAGCGGCTTGCCGTCCTCTTCCTCGCGCGAGACGAACAGGCCGATGCCGTTCTCGAAGCTGCCTTCGAGGCCGGGGGCCGTGACGACGCCGCTCGTCGCATTCACCCAATGGTCCGACCAGCGCTGACGTTTGATGTCGAGCAGGCGCAGGCCCATGCCACTGAACTGCCGCGCTGGGATGCGCAGCTCTTCGACGCTGCCGATACCGCCGAGGATCGACCAGCAGGTGGCTTCGCCTTCGAAGTGATCCCACGCGGCGTCTGGCGATGGCTTGCGCCAGTGGTGGATGCGCCACTCGCCGTGCAGGAAATCGAAGTCGCCGGGCTGGCCGGGTGTCGGCGTCGCGGGCAGGGCGGGAACAGCCAGGTCGGTATCGGGGAGCGTCATTTCGGGGTCCTCGGTGCGGTCGATGGGGGTGCCGGCGCGCAACGCCGCGTTGGCGTAGGGCTGGCGCGGCAGGATCAGGGTGGTGGCTGCGGCGACGGCGGCGCCGAGCAGCCGGCGACGGTGTTCGTCCACGGGGCGGCTCCGATAGCGCGGGTTGAGCCCCGCCGGGCCATGAAGCGCTCGGGCACCTGACACCCGCTGTCAGGTTTTCGTGCTGTCATGCGAAGCATGCGAGCAAGCCGACTGCTCTCCCTGCTGATCTTGCTGCAGCTGCGCGGGCGCCAGAACGCTGCGGCGCTGGCGCGCGAGTTCGAGGTGTCGGTGCGCACGGTCTACCGCGACGTCGAGCAGCTGAGCGCGGCGGGCGTGCCGATCTATGCCGAGCGCGGGCGCGGCGGCGGGTTCGCCCTGCTCGGCGGCTACACCACGCGCTTGACCGGCCTGACGCCCAGCGAGGCCGACGCCGTCGGTCTACTCGGTGCGGCGCAGGCGGCCGCGGAGCTCGGGTTCGGCGACGAGGCGCAGTCAGCGCGCCGTAAGTTGTTGGCCAGCCTGCCGGCCGATACCGGCGCCGGCGCGCAGCGCGTGGCCGAGCGTTTCCATCTCGACCCGTTGCCCTGGTATGGGCGTCGTCGCGCGCCCGTTTGGCTGCGACCACTGGCGGAAGCGGTCTGGACCGATCGTCGTGTCGCGCTGACGTACCGCAGCTGGAAGGGCGAGGTGGTGCGCGAGGTCTCGCCGCTGGGACTCGTCTTGAAAGCCGGTGATTGGTATCTCGTGGCGGTGGTCAAGCGCGGCCTGCGCACCTACCGCGTGGCGGCGATCCAGTCGATGACGATGCTGGAAAGCACCGTGACGCGGCCGGCGGGCTTCACGCTGACGCAGCACTGGGCCGAGGCCGTCGCCGCCTTCGAGGATGGCCTGCGGACGCAAACCGCGCGCGTGCGCTTGTCGCCGACCGGTTGGCGCTTGCTGCACGAGCAGCAGCCGCAGATCGCCGACATCGCCGAGGCGCAGGCCGGCAAGCCCGATGCTGACGGTTGGCGCGAAGTGGACCTGCCGACGGAAACCGGCAGCCACGCCGTACGCGAACTGCTGCGACTGGGGAGCGAGGTGCAGGTGCTCGCGCCGTCCGAACTGCGCGCCGCGCTGGCCGCCGAGGCCGCGCGGATCGTGGCGCTCCATGCGGCTGAGCGACGTTGATTTTCGAACCCTGACGAGGACC
>JBOFQO010000352.1:0-7353 GCA_051660925.1 Silanimonas sp.
GGAGATCACCACGCGCTCGCCTTCGGCAAGGCCGTCGAGGATCTCGACGGCGCCGACCGCGGTGGCGCCGGCGGTGATCGGGCGGCGGACGGCGTCGCCGTCCTCCATCACGTAGGCGAAGCGGCCGCCGTGGGTTTCGAGGAAGGGGCCGCGCGCCACCATCAGCACGTCGGGCTTCTCGTCGATCAGCACCCGTGCACTCACGCGCTGGCTCTGGCGCAGGCCCTCGGGCTGCGCATCGAGGCGCACGCGCGCCAGCACGACGCTCTGCAGGACTTCGGGCGCGATCGACGAGAGCTCGCCGCCGAGCGTCTGGGTGCCGATGCGGACTTCGACGCGCATGCCGAGGCCGAGGTCGTCGGCGTAGGTCTCGGGCACTTCAAGCTCGACTTCGAGCTGCGAGAGGTCGACCACGGTCATCAGCGGCGCATTGGCCGGCACCACGGCGCGGTCGGCGACGGCGATGCTGCCGACGATGCCGTTCACCGGCGAGCGCAGGTCGAGCCCGGCGACGCGACGCTCGAGGTCGGCGACCACGGCGCGCTGGCGGGCGAGGGCTTCCTCGCGGCTGCGGAGCTCAAGGCCGGCGTTCTGGCCTTCAAGGCCGGCGTCGGCCTCGCTGTGGCGGGCGCGCACTTCGGCGGCCTCGACCGCATCCGTGTAGCGCAGGCAGTCGGCGCGCGGGATGGCCTGCACCTCGCAGGCCCGCGCCGTGCGCTCGGCGTCGCGCTGCGCCGTCTGCAGGGCCAGACGGCCTTCATCGGCGGTGCGGGCGGCGAGCAGGCGGGCCTTCTGCGCGAGGATGCGCTGGCGGGCGACGTCGGCCTCGAGGCCACGCAGCGTAGCCAGCTCGCGGTCGCGCTCAGCGCGCAGCTCGGGCGAATCAAGGGTGGCGAGCACGTCGCCTTTCTTCACCGTCGCACCGGGCCGGGTCTTCAGCGCGACGGTCGCGGCCGACGGCGCGTACAGCGTCGGGCTGACCGCAGCGACGATACGGCCGTTGACCTGCGCATCGCGCACCAGCACCCCGCGTTCGACCGTCGCGAAGCGCAGGCGCTCAGCGCTCACCGAGCGGCCCGCGCCGGCCCACAGCCACGCCGAGACGAGCACGGCGGCCAGCGCGCCGGCGGCCGCCAGCGCTGCCCAGGGCAGGCGGCGCTTCGGCGCAGCAACAGTGCGGTCGGTGGCGGAGGTGTCAGGGATCATCGGGGCGGACGTCGGATCGGGATGTCCACGGCTCTAGCACGCATCGTGCCAAAGAGAATTCACTTTCAGAACAGTGACTTGCAGTTCTTTGCCAGCGTCCGCGGTCGTCCGTGGAGCGTCCGCGGCGGCCCGTCTCGGCGGACGCCTGCCCGCGCGTGGACAGATTTCCACCATCGCGACGGGGTGGCCTCGCGTTCACCGCCGCTACACTGTGGCCCCCCGGAATTCTGTGGAGTGGTGCGCAATGTGCGGAATCGTTGGAGCGATCGCCGGTCGTGACGTCGTGCCGGTGCTGGTCGATGGACTGAAGCGCCTTGAGTACCGCGGCTACGACTCCGCTGGCGTGGCCGTGCTGGACGGCGAGCTGAAGCGCGTGCGCCGCACCGGCCGCGTGGCCGAGATGGAAAGCGCCGCCGCCGCCGAGGGGCTCACGGCCCGCATCGGCATCGGCCACACGCGCTGGGCCACGCACGGCGGCGTCACCGAGGCCAACGCCCACCCGCACATCAGCGACGGCGAACTCGCCCTGGTGCACAACGGCATCATCGAGAACCACGAGGAGCAGCGCGAGCGCCTGAAGGCGCTGGGCTACGTCTTCACCTCGCAGACCGACACCGAAGTTGTGGCGCATCTGATCCGCCACCACCTGCGCGATGGCGGCGACCTGCTCGCCGCCACGCAAGCGGCGGTCAAGGAACTCCGCGGCGCCTACGCGCTGGCGATCATCGCGAAGAGCGATCCGTCGCGACTCATCGCCGCGCGCATGGGCTGCCCGCTGCTGGTCGGCGTCGGCGAGGGCGAGGCCTTCGTCGCCTCCGACGTCTCCGCGGTCGTCGCGCACACGCGCCGGGTGATCTACCTCGACGAGGGCGACGTGGCCGAAGTGAAGCGCGACAGCGTGCGCGTGTTCGACGCCCACGGCGCGACCGTCGCGCGGCCCGAGCAGCTCTCCGGCGTCTCGCTGGCCTCGCTGGAGCTGGGCCCGTACCGCCACTTCATGCAGAAGGAGATCCACGAGCAGCCGCGCGCGATCGCCGACACCCTCGAGCCGATCCTCGAAACCGGCTTCTCGCCGGCGCTGTTCGGCCCGCGCGGGCCCGAGCTGATGGACGGCGTCACCGGCGTGCAGATCCTCGCCTGCGGCACCAGCCACTACGCCGGCCTCGTCGCGCGCTACTGGATCGAGGCGATCGCCGGCGTGCCCTGCGCCGTCGACATCGCCAGCGAGTACCGCTACCGCCCGATTGTGCCGAACCCCGGCAACCTCGTCGTGACCATTTCGCAGTCCGGCGAGACCCTCGACACCTTCGAGGCGCTGAAGTACGCCATCAATGAGGGCCACCATCGCACGCTGTCGATCTGCAACGTCGCCGAGAGCGCGCTGCCGCGCATGTCAGCAATGCAGTTCCTGACCCGCGCGGGTGCGGAGATCGGCGTCGCCTCGACGAAGGCGTTCACCACGCAGCTGGTGGCGCTGTTCGCGCTGGCCCTGGTGATCGCCAAGGTCCGCGGCCGCCTCGACGCGCAGGCTGAAGCCGCGCACGTCGATGCGCTGCGCCACCTGCCCGGCAGCGTGCAGCACGCGCTGAACCTCGAGCCGCAGATCGCGACGTGGTCGGAGAAGTTCTCGCCGAAGCAGCACGCGCTGTTCCTCGGCCGCGGCCTGCACTTCCCGATCGCGCTTGAGGGCGCGCTCAAGCTGAAGGAGATCAGCTACATCCACGCCGAGGCCTACGCCGCCGGCGAGCTGAAGCACGGCCCGCTGGCCCTCGTCGACCGCGACATGCCGGTGGTCGTCATCGCCCCGAACGACGCGTTGCTTGAGAAGGTGAAGTCGAACATCCACGAAGTGCGCGCGCGCGGCGGCGAGATGTTCGTGTTCGCCGATGCCGACAGCCAGTTCGGCGAGGAGGAGGGCGTGCACGTGATCCGCACGCCGCGCCACGTGGGCCAGCTCTCGCCGGTGGTGCACGCCATCCCGGTGCAGATGCTCGCGTACCACACCGCCCTCGCGCGCGGCACCGACGTCGACAAGCCGCGCAACCTGGCGAAGTCGGTGACGGTGGAGTGACCTGCTCTTGGCTACGCTGCTGGACTAACCCGCATTAGCCTTCGAGCTTCGTGCCGTCGGTTTCCAAACCCAGCGACAGATGGAATTCGAAGGGTTGTTCCAGAAAAGAATTAATGACGTCTGACGTCTCATCACCGCTGGCGTGCTTGTGACGCCACACCGACCTAAATGGAAAGCGGTAATCCGAGCACATCGGGCCACCGACTTCGCAATACTCAGCACCGGGAAGATCACCTGCGTCGGTGACGGTCCGATACGTGCGAGTGGGCTCTACGACCAACACAGGGGCTGTCACCGCGGCTTCTCCGTTTCTTGAGTGATTGCGCCGAGGCTGCTCCCGCTGCGCTCGTTTTTCAACGCCTGATGCTTTGTCCTTTCGCTCGTCGACGCGACCGATCTGAACCTGCGGCCAGCGACAACCTATCGGACTTCTGCGGCCGCCGTGGGAAGCTCAAGGATCGCTTCGGTCCATGGGCCGGGTACGACCTCCAATGGAGCCCCGCGATCTGCCGCACGATGGCGAGGCCGATTCGTTCTTCGGCGCGCCAACGAAAACGACCGGCCCCGCGAGGGACCGGCCGCTTCGTTTTCAGCATGCCGCGCCGCGATCGGCGCCGATGCGCGGCGCGAGCGGAATTACTCCGCGGCCGCCTTCAGCTTGCGCAGCGGGCGCACCTTCACCTTGGTGGAGGCCGGCTTTGCGGCGAACCACTGCTCTTCCTTGGTGAACGGGTTGATGCCCTTGCGCTTCGGCTTGGCCGGCACGCTCACCGAGGTGATCTTCAGCAGGCCCGGCAGCACGAACTGGCCGGCGCCCTTCTTGTTGAGCGAACCAACGATGGCGCCTTCGAGCGCGGCGAGCACGCCACGGACGTCCTTGGCGGCGACGCCAGCGGCTTCGGCGATGTGCGCGACGAGGCCGGTCTTGTTCAGCGTGTCCTTGATGGCCTTCGGCGCTGCCGGGGCGGCCTTGGCGGCCTTCTTCGGGGCGGCCTTCTTGGCCGGAGCTTTCTTGACTGCTTTCTTCGTTGCCATGTGATGGGTTCTCGTGAGGTTCCGTGGATCGGCGGAGGGACCGGCCCGGCGACCCAGGGGTCGGCGCGGACCTGCCAATCCTCGCCTGAAACGCGGGGAAAAGTGAGCCCTTTGGGGAAAATTTTCCGCATTTTTTTGCGAGTGCCGCCCGATCGGCCGGGGCCGCGGTGCGATGGCGCGGCATCGGGCCATCACCGCAGGGCATGGAAACCGCCCGTTCGACGGCGATCGTGCGGTGTCGCCACCGCGATGAAGGGTGCATGTGCTGGCTGCATTGCGCCGGCGTTGACGCCGCGCGCCGCGGCTGCTGCGATAGCGGCATGCGCATCTGTGTCTATGCCGCCTCAAGCGGCCGGGTCGACCCCGCTTACCTCGACGCTGCCCGCGAGCTCGGGCGCTCACTGGCGCTGGCCGGTTGCACGACGGTCTACGGCGGTGGTGGTCAGGGCCTGATGGGTGCGCTGGCCGACGGCGCGCTGTCGGTAGGCGGCGAAGTCATCGGCATCATCCCGAAGTTCATGGTCGACCTCGAATGGGGCCATGCCGGCGTCACCACGCTCGAGCTCGTCGAGGACATGCGCGAGCGCAAGCACCGCCTGCTCACGGGCAGCGACGCGGTGGTGGCCCTGCCGGGTGGCTGCGGCACGCTGGAGGAGCTGTTCGAGGCGATCACGCTGAAGCGGCTCGGCCTGTACTTCAGCCCGATCGTGCTGCTCAGCGTCAACGGCTTCTACGACGGCCTGCAGGCCTTCATGGGCAAGGTCATCGAGGAGCGCTTCATGAACCCCGAGCACGCCGCCATGTGGTCGATGGTGTCGCGCGTCGACGAGGTGCTGCCGCGCATCCGCGAGACCCCACGTTGGAGCGAAAACGCGCGCGATTACGCGGTGGTGCGGTGAGCGAGCTGGTGGAGCGGGGAGGAGCGCACGCTCAGTCGCCGCCGCTGCCACCGTCGCCGCCTTCGCCGTCGTCGCTGCCGGGATCGTCATCGGCGCGCTCGCTGTCGACGCTGTCCCCGTCGCTCGACGTCGTCGCGCCCGCCGGCGCATTGCCGCCGGAAAACCAGCGCGGCTGGGACTTCGGCAGCGCGGCACTTGCCGCATCCGCGGCGATGACGAGTTCGCTTCGGCGCTCGTCCGGCACCTGTTGCCAGTGACAGTCGAGCAGGGCACCTTCCATCGAATAGAGCAGGTTCAGGCTCGGCTTGAAGCCGGCGCGCTTGAGCTTGACGAAGGCCTCAAGGCTGCCGAGCGCGCGCAGGTCGTCGAGCGTGCGCACGCCGACCTGGCGCAGCTGCGCGGCCGACTTCGGCCCGATGTTGCGCAGCTTCGGCGCGGCGGCCATCAGTCGAGCGCGTCGAGGAAGGCTTGCCCCAGCGCCTCGAGGCCGCGCGCGTCGTCGGCGTCGAAGCGGTCGAGCTTCGGGCTATCGATGTCGAACACGCCGATGAGCGTCTCGCCCTTGAACAGCGGCACGACCACTTCCGAGCGCGAGGCCGAATCGCAGGCGATGTGGCCGGGGAAGGCCTCGACGTCGGGCACGACTTGCGTCTGGCGGGTTGCGGCGGCGGTGCCGCAGACGCCGCGGCCGATGGCGATGCGTACGCAGGCCGGCAGGCCCTGGAACGGTCCGACCACCAGCTCTTTACCGTCGTAGAAGTAGAAGCCGACCCAGTTGAGGTCGGGCAGGGCGTGGTAGACCAGCGAGGATAGATTCGCGGCATTCGCGGTGCGGTCGCGCTCGCCGTGCATCAGGCCGCGGGCCTGGTCGACGAGCTGGGCGTACTGCTCGGCCTTGCTGCCCTCGAGGGCGATGGCGGTGAAGGACATGCGCTTTACACTTCCGGACGTTCGGGCCGCGCCGTGCGGCCGAGGGGACAACGATGGGGATGGCGGCGCAGGAAGGCAAGGCGGAGGACGGTGTGGCTACCTTTCCGCCCGTGGCCACGGCTCGCGATGCCATGGGCTTCCGGCATCGCGGCGATCGCACCACGCGGCTGGAGGCCTTCGTCGACGCCGCGTTCGCCTTCGCGCTGACGCTGGTGATCGTCATGGTGGGCGACCTGCCGCGCACTGCGGCTGAGCTGCAGGATGCGGCGAAGTCGATCCCGGCCTTTGCCGCCTGCTTCTGGCTGCTGGCCACCTTCTGGCGCGGCCACGTCGACTGGAGCGAGCGCTTCGGACTCGACGACGGGCGAAGCCGCGGACTGTCGCTACTGCTGATCTTCCTCGTGCTGGTGTTCGTGTTCCCGCTGCGCATCGTGTTCGCCACGTTCTTCGCGTGGATCAGTGGCGGCTGGCTGCCAGTGGGTTTCGACTTCGAAGACAGCACCGACATCCAGCTCATGTTCCAGATGTTCGCGCTGGCCTTCGGATCGATGGGCGCGACGCTGTGGGCGCTGAACCTGCACGCCTGGCGGTGCCGCGCGGCGCTCGGCCTCGACGCCACGGAGAGCGATGCCCTGCGCCTCGTGCTGGTGATCTGGGGCCTTGTGCCGGTGTTCGCCGTCATCTCGCTTGCCCTGAGCTGGTGGCCGGAATCGCTGCGCTGGGGCGCGCCGGGCATGATCTTCTTCGTGATGCACGGCGTGATGGCGGTGCTGCGCGCGCGGCATCGACGCCGCCTTGCGGGCGTCTTGGCATCCCCTGTGGCATGAGCACCGCCTTCTTCGTGACCGGCACCGACACCGGTGCGGGCAAGACCTTCACCAGCGTCGTGCTGCTGCACGCGCTGCGCCAGCGCGGCCTGCGCGCTGTTGGCATGAAGCCGGTCGCCAGCGGCAGCGAGGCCACGCCGGAGGGACTGCGCAACGAGGCCGCGCTGGCCCTGCAGGCCGCCAGCGACCCGCGTCCCGACTACGCGCTCGTCAACCCCTGGGCCTTGCGCGAGCCCACCGCGCCGGAGATCGCCGCGCGCCTCGATGGCGTCACCGTGACGATGCCGCCGATCGTGTCGGCCTTCGAGGCGCTGAAAGCCCAGGCCGACGTGGTGCTGGTGGAGGGCGTCGGCGGTTTCCTTGCCCCAGTCAACGCCGAGCTCGA
>JBOFQO010000353.1:0-12115 GCA_051660925.1 Silanimonas sp.
GGTGCTGGCCCTGCTGGGCCGGCGCCGCAAGACCGATGCCGAGCTGCTGTTCGCGGTGTTCTGCTGTTCGATGGCGATGGCCATGCTGCGGCCGGGCCTGGGCGATGTGCCGGTGGCCGTGACCGTGCTGGTGACGCTCGGCGCCTGCGCCACCTGCAACGTCTACTGGCTGGTCGCCCGCGCCTTGTTCCGCGGCGACGGCGGGGTGGGGCGCGTGCACCTTGCGGCGGCGGGCGGCATTACCGCGCTGATCGTGCTGTACCGCGCCGCCGAGGCTGCGGGGGCGGGTGCTGGCATGAGCGTGCTCGGCGACCTGCTGACGCTGGCGAGCTCGACCGTGCTGGTGCTGGCCTTCCTCGAAGCCCTGCGCGGCTGGGCCACCCTGCCGCGCGATGAACGCCGGCTGCGCGTGGCCTGCATGCTCGTTTACGGCGGCTGCCTGGTCGGCGGCACGGCGGTGGGCGCGGTGGCCAGTGCGAATCCCGAATGGGCGACGGTGCATCGCGTCGTCGTGCTGGGCTGCTCGACGGCGATCCTCGTGTTCTCCCACGTCGCGCTGCGCCTGCGTCGTCGGCAGCCGTGGCCGGCGGTCGTGGCCGTCGCGACGGAAGCATCGTCCGGGGGCCGCATGGCCAGCGAGGAAGACCTCGCACTGGCCGCGACCCACGCCGTGCCCGAGGTCCGCATGGCCAGCGAGGAGGACCTCGCGCTGGCCGCGACCCTGCGCGACGCGCTCGAACGGCGCGCGCTGTACCGCGAGCCCGAGCTGAAGGTGGCCGACCTCGCCGCCGCGGTGGGCAGCGCCGAGCACAAGGTGAGCCGCGCGATCACGCTGGCCTTGCGCGAGCGCAACTTCAACCAGTGGGTGAACCGCTACCGCATCGAGCACGCCTGCCGGCTGCTGCGCGCGCATCCGTCGCGCTCGGTGCTGGAAATCAGCTTCGAGAGCGGCTTCGCCTCGCTTGGGCCCTTCAACCGCGCCTTCAAGGCCGCGATGGGCTGCACGCCCAGCGCGTGGCGGGCCGAGCAGCGCGCCGTTTCCGCATGAGCATCGTCCTCACCGACTTCGCCCGGCCGCGCCTGTTCCCGCGTGAGCCGCGCCGCAACACCATCCAGGACATCACGCCGGAGCAGTTCGTCGAGCACCTGAACACCACGCCGCCGGTGGCCGTGCTCGACGGCTACGCGCCGTTCTGCACGTTGCACGTGCACCGCAACTGGACCAGCACGCGCTGCCTCGTGGTGCCGATCACCGACGACAACCGCCATCGGCTGCGCTCCGCCTACGAGGCGCGCACCCGGGCCGAGCTGCCGGTGCTGAACCGCTGGTTCGAAGGCGTCGAGCCGCCAGTGGCCGACTACCTCGTGGTCATCCTCTACAGCCGCGAGCAGATGGCGAAGGAGGGCACGCCGATCGACGCCGACTTCGGAATCGTCGGCTGCATGTACACCAGCGAGCCCGCCGAGATCCCGATGGCGCCGATCACGATGATGCGCAATGCGCTCGGAGTGGAAGAAGGCGGCAGCGGCGTGCCGATCGACAGGGCGGCGTATGCGAAGAGCGTCGCGTTCTGGGAGAAGCACGCGAATTGGCGGGGGTAGGGGCGTGCTGCGCGAGTTCTTTGTGTTGACGCCTGGGCTATTGCTTGGCCAAACACGCCTTTGTTCTTTCGTCCGTTGGTAGCTGACGCAGCACGATCGACAGCTGCTGCATGCAGCGGTCTTCCAGCTCGATCAACGCCAAGTTCTCGCTTGCTACGCCGCCAAAAAGTCGAGAGTGGTGCTTGAACTGTTCGAGAGCGTCGAAGAGGTACTGAGCTGACTTCGGATCGGTTTCCGAGAGGCAGTCCAGAACGTTGGTGGCTACACGTTCGAGTTTCGCGTTGCATTCAGGCCCGTCTGAATAGGTCAGTCGGCTCGATGCGCTGTCGGGCGTTGTCGCCGCACGGGCAGCAAGACGGTCAACGTCCAGTTCCGTTGATTTGTGGCTCCATGACTTCGAAAACCAGTCCTGCCACTGATCAAAGAACATCGTGCCGGCGATGCGGCGCTTGGTGATGCCGCTTTCAGGGGTGCAATCGGCTTGGAATCTGGTGGAAACCAGCCTTAAACCCCGAGCATCTTCGGAGACATTCACGAACGCCTCGTGCGATACCAGAGTACAGCGCGTGCCGAGTCCGCGGCTGACGTCTTGCTCGGTGGGGGCGGATCGGGAGCAGGCGGTCAGAAGCCCGAGGCAGAGCAGTGCGACGGCAGCGCTGAGGTTCTTCGTCATCGGATTCCCCTGGTGAAGTTTCATCTGCGGCTCAAGGCCGTCCAGCGCCTCTCGCGCACAGTACTCAGAACCGCTCACCCACCGGCAGGTAGCGCCACTGACCCGGCGGCATCGCGCCCTCCGGGCCTTTGCCGATGGCGATGCGGCCGATGCGCAGGCGTCGGATCGCGGTCACGTCGAGGCTCACCTCCGCGCACATCGCGCGCAGCTGGCCGGGCTGGGCGCCCTTGATGGCGAAGCGCAGCGTCGTCTCGTTCTGCCAGCTCACCTTGCAGGGCGGGATCTCGCGGCCTTCGGCACTCATGCCGCTCGCCAGCTTGTGCAGGCCGTAGGGCGCGATGCGGCCGTCGACCGTCACCAGCACTTCGTGCTCGATCTGCGCGGCGTCCTCGACGAGGCGGCGCGCGACGCGGCCGTCCTGCGTCAGCACGATCAGGCCGCTGGCCTCGGGCTCGAGCGGCACCATCGGCGTCAGGCGCTCGAAATGCCGCTGCAGCACGCGCTGCTCGTGCGGGTCGTCGGCCCAGTGGGTGTCCGGCCCGATGCCCATGGCCGCGCTGCCGATGCCGTTGAAGGCGTCGAAGCCGGCGGGCTTGTGGAACAGCAGGGTGGCGGGCTCGACCGGCTTCTTGCGGGCGTCCGGGTCGAGGGCAACGACCTCCTCGCCGATGCGCGTCTGCGGGGTTTCCACCATCACGCCGTCCACCGTGACCCAGCCGTTGCGGACGTAGGCCTCGGCTTCGGCGCGGGTGCAGCCGGTGATTTCCGCCACGCGGCGCGCCAGTCGGATGGGTTCGCTCATGCCGGCAGTGTAGCGGGGCGGCCCAATTCAGCGGAAAGCGGCGACAATGGCCACCTTGCGCGGCCTGCCGTGCGTTCGAGGCCCGATGTCGCGTGAGAACTCCAGAAAGCCTCCAGGTGCTGATCGATGACGGCGTCATCGACGAGGTGCTGCGCCCGCTGAAGAGCGGCAAGGAAGCGGCCGTGTACGTCGTGCGTAGCGGTGACGACGTGCGCTGCGCGAAGGTCTACAAGGACATGGCGCAGCGCAGCTTCCAGAAGCGCGTGCAGTACCAGGAAGGCCGCAAGAGCCGCGGCAGCCGCGAGGCCCGCGCCATGGGCAAGGCCACCAACTTCGGCCGCAAGCAGGCGGAAGCGGCGTGGAAGAACGCCGAAGTGGACGCGCTGTACCAGCTGCGCGAGGCCGGCGTGCGCGTGCCGCAGCCCTACGGCTACTTCCACGGCGTGCTGGTGATGGAGCTGGTGACCGACGCGGCCGGCTTCAGTGCGCCGCGCCTCGGCGAAGTCGAACTCGAGCCCGCCGTCGCCCGCGAGTACCACGCCGCTCTCGTGCGCGAGGTGGTGCGGATGCTGTGCTGCGGGCTGATCCACGGCGATCTCTCGGCCTACAACGTGCTGGTCGGCCCCGACGGTCCGGTGGTGATCGACTTCCCGCAGGTTGTGAGTGCCGCCGGCAACAACAACGCGCGGACGATGCTGCTGCGCGACGTCAACAACCTCACCGCCTCGCTCGGCCGCTTCGCCCCGGAGCTGCTGGACACCTGGTTCGGCGAGGAAATGTGGGCACTGTTCGAGGCCGGCGAGCTGCTGCCGGACACCGCACTCACCGGCGAGTGGACGCCCGACGAATCGGAAGTCGACCTCGACAGCGTGCGCCAGGCCATCAACGACGCCCGCGAGGAGGCGATCATCCGCCAGCAGGGCCGCGAGGCGGCCGAGGCCGAGGACTGAGGCACGCGGCGGCGCGTGGTCATCGGCGCGCTGTCCGCGGGGGCGATTCCAATGAGGGGAACGTTGCCTGATACCGTTCGGGCACCGTCAGTCAGGGTCGAGGTGTTTCTGTGAGCACGGTTCTTTGGGCGAATCTGTGGGTCGACGGCACCGTCGATTGCGAGTCGGAAGACCGCCATGCGCTGTACGCGCATGCCAAGAAGCTCGATGCGCTGACGAAGGAGCTCGGCCTGCCGTCCTTCCTCGCGCTGTGCGACACCACCGATGTCCGCTTCAATCTCGACGAGTTCGAACTCCCCGAGGGCGCGACGTCGACGAGCGAGGTGATGGCGGTGCAGGGCGTCTGGCTTCCTGTGGCTGACGCCGTCCGAATGCTGGAGGGCCTGCTGTCGCACATCACCGAACGCCGTGTTCGTTTCGGGTGGCTGAGCAATGCCCACGCCGAGGTGGTGGAGGAGCTTCGCGGGGTCATCGCGTTCGCGAAGGCGGCGGAGGGCAGGGCGCAGAAGTTCAACTTCTGCGTCGTGACGTGACGGCGCCTGAGTAGTAACCCCCGGGGGCGCCACGAGCCGCACTCAAAGAGCGATTTCGCTGCGGACAGCGCGATGGCGGGAGGGCAGTGTGCGCACACCTCCGGCAGCGATGTGCGCGCCGGGGTCCACCCACCCGGAGCCCTGCCATGTCCTCCCTTCGCCTGACGCCCCCCGCCGCGCGCCTTCTCCCCCACGCCCTCGCCCTGGGCCTGCTCATCGGCGCCATGCCCGCCGCCGCCCAGATGACGCCGGCGGCCTTCATGGCCGCCTGCCAGTCGAGCCCCGACAACCTCGTGATCCTCCGCCAGTCGCTGAAGTTGCAGGGCAGCTTCACCGGCGAAACCTACACCGCATCGAGTGGTTGCTCGGTGTATCTCTCCAACGACGCCGCCCTTGAGCTCGACACCCTGACGCTGCGTTTCGGTGGCCCCTTCACCATCGTCGGTGCCGACAAGGGCAAGCTGGTGGCCGCCAAGGCCGTGCTCGAAGCCAGCACCATCGAGGTGCGCTTCCTCCGCGAGGAAGGCCAGCTCGAGATCAACGAGGGCCAGCTCTACGCGCGCGACGGCGACTTCAACGCGAACTTCGCCGGCAAGGGCCGGCTGGAGATGAAGAACAGCGGCGGCTGGACCCGGGGCGGTATCCGCGCGCGCGGCGCGGTGCGCTTCGCCACCGGTGATTTCTTCACCGGTACGGTCAGCGATTCGGGCATCGAAGGCGGTGCCGGCATCCGCTTCGACATCTTCGGCCGCGATACCGAGTGGAAGGTCGAGAAGTCGACGCTGAACGTCTCGAACTTCACCTTTGCGGGCGCGGCGCCCGTCACCACCGGCCCCTTCGCCATCCAGAGCAGCGCCTTCAAGTCGAAGGTCGAGATCAGCGACACCAACCTGCGCTTCGCCTCGCAGACGATCGACGTGCGACTGGCCGGTGCCGAGTCCTCGCTGCTGCTCAACGGCGTGACCTCGCAGACGGGCAGCCAGTCGATCTACCTCGGTGCACCCGGTGACAAGGGCGTGGTGCTGATCGAGCGTCCGCTGTTCCTCGGCAATCCGGAAATCGTGGTGCAGTCGGGCCCGTCGGGGGCCACCGGCGTCATCGGCAATCCGGGCTCGCTGACCGCCCAGCGCCGCGTGAGCGTAAGCAGCGGCCCCGGCGGCTCCTGCGTCGTGACGCCGAGCTGGACGCTGACCGCGCCGCAGGTCGAAGCCTGCCGCTAAACCGCGCAGAGCGGCGAAGAACGCCCCGGCACGTGCCGGGGCGTTGTCGTTTCAGTACGTCCACTGCACGCGTACCTGCGCCGCGGGCCCGCTGTTGCGCTGGTCGCCCTCGACAAACGTGCTGTGCAGCCACTGCGACATCACGCGCACCCCTGGACGCGGCGTCCAGTTCAGCGCGAAACCGAGGCTGTCGGCCTCGGAGCGCTGAGCCGGATCGGCACCCAGCCGCGCCCGGCTGGCGCGCAGGCCGATCTCCCACGCGCCGCCGCTCTCGGGTTCGAGCCGGCGGCGGGTGGCGGTGCCGTTCGAGTAGCCGCGTGGCCGCGCGCCGAAGGTCCACGACGCCTGCAGATAGCCGCTGTCGGCAATTGCGGCGGCCGGGCCGTCGAGGGTCTTGCTGCGCAGCCACTCGCCTTGCATGGTGAGTGGGCCGCGAAGCCAGAGCAGCTCAGTGCCGACGATCGCATAGCGACCGACGTCCTCTAGGCGGTCCGAGCGAAGGCGGGGCGCGCCTTCGAACGCTGTTTCTGCCGGTATTCGAAAGCGGAGACGGTCGTCGTTCGGCCAGCGCAGGCTGGCGGCGATCCCGAGGTGCAGCATCCCGTCGTCGACGGCATCGCCCATGTCGAGGCGGCGTACGCCTCGCGCCGTGATCGCGCGCTCGCCGTCGCTGCTATCGAATGCGCCGAGCGAGAGCGTCCAGTAACGGTTCCAGGCGGACGCCGTGAGTCCGTTGCTGTAGCCGGGCGAAAGCGCCATCGTCATGGCGCGCTCCTGCAGCAGCAGGCCATCGGAGCCGGTGAGCGCGTCGAGACCTAGCGGCTCGCGCCGTCGGCCCATCTGCACAGCCGTGCGGAAGCCGGCGACGTCGGACGTGCGCACGCGCAACCAGGCGTCGAGCACCTCGACCCTGCCGTCGGCAGCGTCGACGAGCAGCACTCCGCGTAGGTTGTTGTTGCGCCAGCGCAGGCCGAGGCGCGCGCGGCGCAGGTTGACTTCGCCGCTGCGGGCCTCGCCCTGGGTATCGCGGCCGGAAAGCGCGGCGTCCACGTCGAGGCGCCCGCCGACGCGCCATGTCGCTGCCGCGCTCGCGTCGACGGCGGCGGTGAGTCCCGCCGCGGCGACCAGCGCGGCGGCGCGGATCACGACGGGTCCAGCAGGAAATCGAGCACGCGCTCGCGCAGACCACCGCGGTTCACGCAGCGCAGGAAGCTGTGGTTGGCGCCGGGCAGCAGTTCGAAGCGGTACGGGGTGTCCAGCCCCGCTGCGCGAGCGCGGGCGCGCATGGCGGCGACCCAGCGTTGTCCACGCTCGATGCGAGTCGCGCCCTGCTGGCCGACGAGGCACGTCGCGGCGTTGAACTTCGCGTCATGCTCATTGTCGAGATCGCCGACGTAGACCGCGGCGGGAACGCGTAGCGCCGCGTCGAGCCGGAGCGGTGGAAGGCCGGTGGCGTCGAGGTCGGCGAGTCCGGCGGGATAAGCGTGTTCGGCATCGGGGAAGGTGTACCAGCCCGCCGCGCCGATCGCGACGCGCGCCACCTGCTCGGGATAGAACAGGCTGAAGCGGTGGGCGAACTGGCCGCCGCCGGAATAGCCGAACAGACGGATCGGGGTCTCGTCGAGGCGCAGGCGTTGGCGCGCTTCGCGCAGCAAGGCAAGCATGGCGAGGTCGGCCCGCGGCGCGCGGCGCTCACGGCCAAGCCGCTGGTAGCGGCGGTGCTGGCGCTCATCGAACAGCGGCACGAGCAGGGCACAGCCGCGCTCCCAGGCCGCTTCAGAGAAGGCCTGAACGTGCTCGAGCGCGTTGCGGGTCACGCCGTGCACGCTGACCAGCAGCGGCGCTCTGGGGTCCTGCCGGCGTGGTGCCTGCAGGAAGTACCACTGCGTGCTGTCGCCCTTGAGGTTGAGCAGCTGAGGGCAGGGCCCAGAAGCGGTAACGAGGCGCGAGGCGGCAGCCGCGAATGCGCGATGCGGTTCGGGGGTCGGCGGGCTCATCAGGCGCTCCGGGTGGCGGGGGGAGGATCGACATGGCCGCGGTGGAACAGGCGCGTGGTGGGCCCCACGCGCGACAGCACATCGCCCGGTGTGCCGGTTTCGACGAGCTGACCCCCTTGCAGGTGCCAGACGAGGTCGAGGGTGCGCAGGCGCTCGATGCGGTGCGTCACCATCAGCACGGTGCCGTCGAAGGCTTGCAGCACGCGGTCGAGCGCCTCGCTGGCGCGCGGGTCGAGGTAGGTCTCGGCTTCATCGAGCAAGAGGACGCGGGGGCGGCCGAGCACGGCGCGTGCCAAAGCGATACGCGCGCGCTGGCCTGGCGAGAGGTTGGCGCCGCCGTCGCGCACCGGCGTATCGAGGCCCTGCGGCAGCTGGCGGGCCAATTCGTCGACGCCGGTCAGCCGGAGCACGGCGTCGATGTCGGCCTCGTCCGCGTTGGGGCAGCGGTACGTGATGTTGTCGAGCACGCTCATGCGGAGCAGGCCGAAATCCGGCCCGACGACACTGACGGCACGACGCAGGTCATGCAGCGCGAGGTCGCGGATGTCGATGCCTTCCAGGAGGATCTGGCCGAACTGCGGTTCGTCGAGTCGCAACAACAGAGCGAGCAACGTCGATTTGCCAGCGCCGTTGGTGCCGACGATGCCGATGCGCTGGCCGCCCTCCGCGCGAGCGTCGAATTGCTGCAGCGCTCCCGGCAGCGTGACGTTCGAGAACTGCACCAAGCCGCGGCCCGGGGGCAGGGGCTGTGGCACGGCGGTATCGATGATCCGCGCCGGCTCGTTGAGGAACTGTGCGAGCTTGAGTTTGGACACTTCCGAGCCCTGGCGGTATTCGTTGGCGCGGCCAAGATCGCGAAGCGGCGTGGCGAGTAGGCCGCTGATCGACAGGGCCGCCACCAGTGCGCCGATCGTCCCGCCGCCTTCGCTGACCAGCCACGCGCCCTGCAGCAGGACGGCTGCGGCGGAGAGGCCCACGGTGCCCTCGGCGATCGCGCGGGCGACACTCCGGCTACGTGATCGCGCGATGGTGGCGTCGCGCAGCCGGCGGCATTGCTTCAGCAGGCGTCGGCGCTCGCCATCGATCCGACCAAACGCTTGCATCACCTGCGTTTGCGCGATCTTGTCGTTGACGTTGGCGGCGAGATGCGCGGTGCGTCGACGGCTTTCGCGCGTTGCGGCGCGCAGATGTCGCCCGGCGAAGACGGACAACGCCGCACCCGCCGCAATGACCAACGCGGGCGGCCAAGCCAGTGAAGGCGCAATGGCCGCCAGTGCGGCAAGGCTGCAGGCGACCACGAGGCTGCCCACGAGCAGCCGCGCCACGCCGAGGCTGATCCACAGGCGCAGCGCATTGAGGTCGCCGACGAAGCGCAGTGCCGTGGCGCCGCGGCTGCGGCGCTGCAGGGCTCGCCCCGGCAGCGCCGTCAGCCGCTCGAACAGCAGGGTGCGCAGTGCCAGCAGATAGCCCTGGGCCAACGTTTCTCCGTCGATGAGTTCGCGACGGCGCAGCCATGCGATACCCAGTGCCGAGGCGATGATGGCTAGCGCCATTGGCACCAAGGCGCCACCGTCGACGCCGCGATCGACGATGCGTTGGGCCGCCATCGCGACCGTGATCCCGAGCGCCACCTGTGCGAGGCCGTTCAGCACCAGCCTCGCGAACAGGCCGCGCCGCGCTGCGGCGAACAGCGGCGGCAGCCCGCGGTTCATGCCTGCGCCTTTCGGCCCAAACGTGCTTCTGCCAGCAGGCCGGCGACGAAATCCGGGGCTTCGAGGTCGGCCAGGGTGAGCACCGGGAGGCCGCTACCGATGGCCGCTTCGCGCATCGCCAGTGGGGACTGGGTGAGCACACCGGTCACGCCGAGCACCGGACGGCCACGCCGCGCCAGCCAGTCGGCGCCGGCCGCAGCGCCCATGGCGTCTCCCGCGGCGAAGAACGTCGCATCGACGAGCCCGCCGAAGCGCGGCGAGCAGATCAGCGCGGCGGTCTCCGTCTGATAGAGGCCATCGGCGATCTCGATCACGATCACGTCCGGCTCGTCGGCGGCAAGGTGGGCGAGCAGCAGCGAGAAGCCTTCTTCGACGTCGCTCGCCGGAGCTTTGTAGGTTGAGACCATGCCGGCGTCGGTGAAGTCGATCACCTTGCGCGCACCGGCGTCACGCAGCAGCCAAGTGTCACCGCCCGATCCAGTGCCGGTGACTTTAGCGGCACCCACGCGCAGGCCCGCCGCGGCCGCGCCGTACACCAAGGAAGCCGCCGCGGTGGTCTTGCCGGCGTTCATCGAGGTGCCGGCCACGGCGATGGTGAATGGGCGCCGCCGCGGCGGGGCGATCGCGGGAAGGCGGGAGTCCTGCGTGCGCAGCACCTGGCCTCGCTCGTCGCCGATCAGGCCGATGATGTCGATCTCGGTCGCGGTCTTGACCGCGGCGTGGTGGCCGATCATCCGAGCTGCGACGCCGCCGCCAGCGACGAGGTGGCAGGGCGCCAGTGTGGTCGGCACCTCCGCTTCGAACTGGTCGGGCGCGTAGCGGTTGCCGTAGGCGACGATGATTTCGTCACCGGGGAACAGGCGGCAGCGGCGACCGGTTGGGGATTCCAGCTCGCGATGCTTGCCAAGCCGAGTGACGCGGGCGAGTACGAGATCGCCGGCGCGCGGAGTGGTGTCGCCGCTGAGAAGGGTCTGCATGTGCTCGATCGGCAGGCGGCGAGTGGTGAAGGCGCGCTTGGCAGCGGCGACGCGCTCCGGAGCGAGGGAAAGCACCTGGAACTCGGAGGTGCGTGAGGAGGCTGGGGTATGGGCGTCGATCAGGGTCAGCGTGGCGGGGGACATGGCGGGAGCACTTCGTCGGGGGGAGGTGCATTGAACGTTGCCAACACACGTCGACGCTTTCCCGGGCGAAAGATGGATCTGCGCAAGCTCTTGGGAACATCTGAGTGTTCTCCACCACGCGAAGCCCCCGTTCGCCGGTGGTTTCGCGCCGATCGACCGGCCTCGTGGCGCCCGCTGTTGTCAAGGTCGCGCGAAGGCGGGCGGTGCTGTGTGACGCGCGCCGTGGCGCCAGCACGACGGATATCATCGACAACTCGCTGCCATGGAGCGTGTTCGCCGATGTTGTCGCCTGCCTACCCCGTTGGAACCCCCGGCCAGCCCTGGGGCGAGGCCGAACGCGCCGCGTGGCGCGCGCGCCAGGTGCGCCAGCGCCGCTACGCCGACGACGTGCTGCCGCGCATCGACGCGCTGCGCGCTCGCTTCGACGTGACCGAGTACGGCCGCGTGGTTTCGGAAGGCGAGGCTTTCCCGCTGTTCGCCCTGAAGAGCCGCGGCTGGAATGCGGCGCTGCCGACCGTGCTGGTCACCGGCGGCGTGCACGGCTACGAAACCAGCGGCGTGCACGGCGCGCTGGCCTTCCTCGAGCGCCACGGTGCGGACTTCGACGGCCGCGTGAACCTGCTGGTCGCGCCCTGCATCAGCCCGTGGGCCTACGAGCGCGTGCAGCGCTGGAACGCCGAGGCGCTCGATCCGAATCGGAACTTCCGCGAGGGCAGCCTTTGCGCCGAATCGGCGGCCGTGGTGGCGCTGGTCGCTCCGCTGCAGGGTGCGATTCGCCTGCACATCGACTTGCACGAAACCACCGACAGCGACGAGAACGAGTTCCGCCCGGCGCTCGCCGCGCGCGACGGCAAGCCGTTTGAGCCTGGCGAAATCCCCGATGGCTTCTACCTCGTCGGCGACACGCCCAACCCACAGCTCGATTTCCAGCGCTACGTGATCGAGGCCGTCGCGAAGGTCACCCACATCGCGCCGGCCGATGCCAAGGGCCAGATCATTGGCTCCGACGTCGTCTCGCCCGGCGTGATTCTTTACCCGTTCAAATCCCTGGGCCTGTGCGCGGGCCTCACCGACGCGGCCTACACGACCACCACCGAGGTCTACCCGGACAGCCCGCGGGCGACGCCCGCGCAGTGCGTCGACGCCCAGGTGACGGCGGTGCGGGCGGCGATCGATTACATGCTGGCCGAGAAGGCCTGAGGAGACGGGGATGGAACGTCAGAGGAAGACGATCGAATCGGGTCGCAGCGCCGGGCCTTCGATGGTGCTGCCGGCGGTGGTGCTCGCGCTCACGTTGGCGTTCGCGCTGGCCGCGACGCTGTGGTTTCAGCCCGTATCCGGTGGTCCCGAGGAACCGTCGGCCGAGCGGATGGACGAGGCCGTACCAACGCGGGAGGTCATGAACGCGGATCAGCCGATTCGGGAGGCGCCGGCAGCGCAGGCCGATGCGGCCCCCGCGCCGGCGGCGCAGATGTTCGTGCCTCCGCCCGCGTTGCCGGACGAGC
>JBOFQO010000354.1:0-3337 GCA_051660925.1 Silanimonas sp.
ACCTCAGCCGCCACCGCGTCCGCGTCGTCGGCGTGGAAGGCGTGCACCAGCAGCCAGCGGCGATCGTCGCTGACGTCGCAGCTGAGCGTGCCGGGCGTCATCGTGATGATCGACGCGAACACCGCGATGCCCTGCGGCGAGGCGATGTCGAGCGGCACCCAGACGTAGGTCGGACGGATGCGCGACTCCGGCCCGAGGATGCGCAGCGCGACGTCGATGTTGGCCTTGACGATGTCATGCAGCACCACGAGCGTCAGCCTGATCGCGGTGAGCGGCGCGGCGAGGCGCGGCGAGGCGATGGCCGGCGCCGGAAGCAGGGGCGGCAGCGCGAGCGCCAGCAGCACAGCGAGCACGAGCTGCCCGTTGGAGACGCCGTTGAGCAGCAGCCACAGGGCGGCGATGGCGAGGCTGGCCACCGGCGCGGGCAGCAGGCGGCCGAGGATGGACGGGCGGGTCATCGAACGGGTCATCGCGGCACCGTCGTGGGAAGCGGATCGCGGCCGAGCACCGCCGCGCGGTAAGCCGCCGGCTCGGCGAGCTGCGCGGCGCTGCCAGCGACGTAGCGTGTCAGGTCGGAGGCCAGCACGGTCGTGGCGACGAGGCCGAACACGAGGATCAGCATCGCCACGCGCTCGCCCAGCGCCGGCGAGGCCGGGCGCGGCGCGGCGTTGCGCGCGGTCGCGACGTCCGGCGTCTGCCAGAACAGGCGGCTGCCGGCGCGCGCCAGCGCGAGGATGTTCAGCAGGCTGGTGCCGAGCACCACGGCCCACAGCACGACGACGTGGCCCTGCGGTTCGGCATAGGCCAGCAGCAGGCTCTTGCCGAGGAATCCGCCGAAGGGCGGCAGGCCCGCGGCGGCCATCGCCAGCAACAGAAAGAAGCCGCCCAGCCACGCCGGGCGCGCCATTGCTGCCACGCGGCCGAGCGCGTCGCCGCCGTCGCGGTGCCGTCGCACCCAGTCACCGAGCAGGAAGAAGGCCGCCGCGGCCAGCGTTGAGTGCACGAGGTAGTAGAGCCCACCCGCCAGCGCGACGTCGGTGCCCAGGCCGATGGCCATGAACAGCACGCCAGCCGAACCGACCACGAGGTAGCCGAGCAGCCCGCGCAGGGTCGGCGCGGCCAGCGCGCCGAGTGCCGCCAGCGTCGCCGTGGCGGCGCCGGCCCAGAACAGCAGCGGCTGCACGAAGCCCGCCAGTGCGCCCGCATCGGCGCCGAACAGCAGGCCGTACACGCGGATGACGGCGTAGATGCCGAGCTTGGTCATGATCGCGAACAGGATCGCCGCCGGCGCCGAGGCCGCCGCGTAGGTGCGCGGCAGCCAGTAGTACAGCGGCAGCAGCGCGGCCTTCAGCGCGAACACGATCAGCAGCAGCCAGCCGCCGGCCTCGACCAGCGGGCGCTGCGCGTCCGGCAGCGTCACGATCCGTGCCGAGAGGTCCGCCATGTTCAGGGTGCCGAGCACGCTGTAGAGCACGCCGACAGCGAACAGGAACAGCGCCGAGGCGACGAGGTTCAGCACGACGTAGTGCAGGCCCTGCCGCAGCCGTTCGCCGCCCTGCCCGTGAAGCAGCAGGCCGTAGCTGGCGGCCAGCAGCACCTCGAAGAACACAAACAGGTTGAACAGGTCGTGCGTGAGGAAGGCGCCGCACAGGCCCATCAGCTGGAACTGGAACAGCGCGTGGAAATGCGGCCCGCGGGCCTCATCGCCGCCGCTGGCGAACAGCTGGCTCGCGAGGGCCAGGAGCACCAGCAGCCCGAGCATCAGCACCGCCAGTCGATCGGCCAGCAGCACGATGCCCGCGAAGGACGGCCAATTACCGACGAGATAGACGACGAGCCCCTGGTGCTCGACCGCCAGGCCGAGGCCCAGCACGATCACGCCCAGCACCAGCGTGGCGAGCAGCGACAGCGTGCGCTTCCATGCGAGCGACGCGCGGTGCAGCACGACCAGCGTCGCACCCGCCAGCAGGGGGACGATCACCGGCAGCACGGCGATGTGAGCGGCCATGCCGCTCATGCCTTCGGCTCCCGACCGTCGATGTGGTCACTGGCGTTGGCCACGCGCGCCTGCACCGCCATCACCAGCAGCACGGCGGTCATCGCCATGCTGATGACGATGGCCGTCAGTACCAGCGCCTGTGGCAGCGGATCGGTGTGGTTCGCCAGCAGCGGCGCCACGCCGTCCTTGAGCAGCGGCGTGCGGCCCGGTGCGAGCCGACCGGCCGCGAACAGGAACAGGTTCACCGCGTACGACAGCAGGGTGAGGCCGAGGATGACGTCGAAAGTGCGAGCGCGCAGCAGCAGCCAGAAACCGCCCGCGGCCAGCACGCCGATGCCCGAGGCGAACAGGAATTCGAGGCTCATCGCGCGCCCTCCGGGCGGTGCAGGCGGGCCAGCAGGAACAGCACCAGCAGCAGGGCGCCGGCGACGGTGATGTAGACGCCGGTGTCGAAGCCCATGGCGCTGGCGAACGGCACTTTGCCGAGCCATTCACCAAACACCGGGACCGGCAGTTCGACGTAAGGCGTGCTGCTGGTCAGGAACGGATGGCCCAAGGCGAACGCGCCGATGCCGGTGACCGCGGCGGCGAGCAGGCCCCCGCCGATCCACGCCGTCCAGTCGTTGCGGAACTGCCGCTCGGCCAGCGCGCGGCCGCCGCCCATGGCCTGCAGGAACACCGCGCCGACCAGCACCAGCGCGGCGATGAAGCCGCCGCCGGGGGCGTTGTGCCCGCGCAGGAAGAAGTACAGCGACACCGCGAGGCCCAGCGGCAGCAGCCACTGCGCGACGAGCTGCAGCATCAGCGACGGCACGGCCTTGCCCTCCGCTGCCGGCACCTCCGGCTGCGGGCGCGCGTTCGACAGCAGCGCGGCGATGATCAGCGCAGCGATGCCGACGACGGTGATCTCGCCCAGCGTATCCAGCGCGCGGTAGTCGACGATGATCACGTTGACGACGTTCAGGCCGCCGCCTTCACTGAGGCTGGTGCGCAGGAAGTACTCGGAGATCGACGCCACCGGCTGGGTCATCATCGCGTAGGCCAAGGCGCCGACCACGGTGCCGCCGGCGACGGCGAGCGTCGCGTGCACGCCCTTGCGCAGCGGCGCGTGCTCCACCGGCGAGGCCTGCGGCAGGTAGCGCAGCGCGAGCAGGATCAGCAGGATCGATAGGGTTTCGACCATCAGCTGGGTCAGCGCGAGGTCGGGCGCCGACAGGAACACGAAGGCGAGCGACACCGCAAGGCCGATCGCACCGACGACCAGCACGGCGAGCACGCGCTGCCGGAAGCCGACCGCGACGACCGCGGTGGCGACCACGACGACCGCCCACAGCGCCC
>JBOFQO010000355.1:0-6093 GCA_051660925.1 Silanimonas sp.
ACAGCGGATCGAGCGCCTTCAAGAAGCCCTCGAACGGCGCTTCGATGGGTACCGTCTCCAGGCGCACGCCCAGCGCGGCAGCCTGCTCAGCGGCGAGGTCGTTCGAGAGATCCGACGTGTAGCGCGAGGGCAAGCGCACCGCGGTGACGTTCGACGCCCCCAGCGCATCGACCGCCATCGCCAGCACCAGGCCGGAGTCGATGCCGCCCGACAGCCCCAGCCACGACGTCTTGAAGCCGTTCTTGCCGCAGTAGTCGCGCAAGCCGCGCACCGCGGCGCGATAAGCCAGCGATTCACGCGATTCGTCGTCTTCGGCCGGCCAGTGCAGCGGCGAGAACATGCCGCTCGCCGCGTCGAAATCGGCGATCAGCCCGTGGTCCTCGAAGGCGCGCGCTGCGGGGTGCAGGCGCCCGTTCGCATCCACCAGCACCGACGCGCCGTCGAACACGATCTCGTCCTGCCCACCGACGAGGTTGAGGTAGGCGATGGCGACGCCAGCCTCGCGGTTGCGCGCGGCGAGCAGCGCGTCGCGGTCAGACAGCTTGTCGCGCTCGAACGGCGAGGCGTTCGGCACCACGACGAGACGCGCGCCGGCGGCAACCGTCGAGGCGAGCGGCTCCGGGTGCCATAGGTCTTCGCAGACCACGACGCCGACCGGCACGCCATGGACGTCGACCACGCAGTCCTCGTGCCCCGGGGCGAAGTGTCGGCGCTCGTCGAACACCGCGTAGTTCGGCAGCTTGCGTTTGCGGTAGGTCGCCTCGACGCGGCCGTCGCGCAGCACGCTGGCGGCGTTGAACACCACGCCGCCGACGGCCTCCGGCCAGCCGACGATCGCGGTGATCCCGCCCGTGCAGGTCGCGGCCACGCGCTGCAGCTGCGCGGCGCATTCGGCGAGGAATCCGGGGCGCTCGAGCAGGTCTTCCGGCGGGTAGCCGGAGAGTGTGAGTTCGGGGAACACCACCAGGTCGGCGCGGTGCACGTCGCGTGCTTCGGCGATCCACGCGATCACGCGGTCGGCGTTGGCGGCGACGGCGCCGACGGGGTTGTCGAACTGGGCGAGGGCGAGGCGCAGCGTCATCGAGGGTCCGCATCCACCGGGGGCAATAGTGTCGCGCGTCATCGCGGCGAAAGTCGCGTGCCGGACGCGCGGCCAGAAAAGACGAAGGCCGCCCTCGCGGGCGGCCTCCAGTGCGTCTCGAACCCCGGCGCGTCTGCGCCGCGATCCTTACTTCTTCAGCAGCTTCGCGATCGCGGCACCGAGGTCGCCGGGCGACTTCACGGTGACGACGCCGGCCTTCTCGAGCGCGGCGAACTTGCCTTCCGCCGTGCCCTGCCCGCCCGAGGCGATGGCACCGGCATGGCCCATGCGCTTGCCGGGAGGGGCCGACGAGCCGGCGATGAAGCCGACGACCGGCTTGGTCACGTACTCGCTGATGAACTCGGCGGCTTCTTCCTCGGCCGAACCGCCGATCTCGCCGACCATGATGATGCCTTCGGTCTGCGGGTCGTCCTGGAACAGCTGCAGGGCGTCGATGAAGTTGGTGCCGTTGATCGGGTCGCCGCCGATGCCGATGCAGGTCGACTGGCCGAGGCCCGCGTCGGTGGTCTGCTTCACGGCTTCATAGGTCAGCGTGCCCGAGCGCGAGACGATGCCGATCTTGCCCGGCATGTGGATGTGGCCCGGCATGATGCCGATCTTGCACTCGCCGGGCGTGATCACGCCGGGGCAGTTCGGGCCAATCAGCACGACGTCGTCGCACTGCGCCAGCACGTGCTTGACGCGCAGCATGTCGAGCACCGGGATGCCTTCGGTGATGCAGACGATCAGGCGGATGCCGGCGGCGGCCGCTTCGAGGATGGCATCGGCCGCGAACGGCGGCGGCACGTAGATGACCGAGGCGTCGGCACCGGTCTCATCGACCGCGTCCTGCACGGTGTTGAAGACCGGCAGACCGATGTGGGTGGTGCCGCCCTTGCCGGGCGTGACGCCGCCGACGACCTTGGTGCCGTAGTCGAGCATCTGCTCGGCGTGGAAGGTGCCCTGCTGGCCGGTGAAGCCCTGCACGATCACCTTGGTGTTCTTGTTGACGAGAACGCTCATGTTCGATTCCTTGGTGTCGTGATCAGGCAGCGGCGGCGACGGCTTTCTTCGCACCGTCGTTGATGTCGTCGGCGGGCTGGATGGCCAGGCCCGAGTTCGCCAGCAACTCCTTGCCCTTCTCGACGTTGGTGCCCTCGAGGCGCACGATCACCGGCACCTTGACGTCCACTTCCTTGACCGCGGCGATGATGCCTTCGGCGATCATGTCGCAGCGGACGATGCCGCCGAAGATGTTGACGAAGATGGCCTTGACCTTGTCCGAGCTCAGGATGAGCTTGAAGGCCTCGGTCACGCGCTCCTTGGTGGCGCCGCCGCCGACGTCGAGGAAGTTGGCCGGCGAGCCGCCGTTCAACTGGATGACGTCCATCGTGGCCATCGCGAGGCCCGCGCCGTTGACGAGGCAGCCGATGTTGCCGTCCATGGTCACGTAGTTGAGGTTGTACTTGACGGCCAGCACCTCGGCCTCGTCTTCCTGCGCGATGTCGCGCATGGCCGTGGTCTTCGGCTGGCGGAACTCGGCGTTGTCGTCCGAGTTCACCTTGCCGTCGAGCGCCATCAGGTCGCCGTGGTGGTTGATGGCGAGTGGGTTGAGCTCGATCAGCGACAGGTCATAGCGATTGAACAGCGTGAAAAGGCCCATCATGATCTTGGTGAGCTGGCCGCACTGCTTGGCATTCAGGCCCATCGCGAAGCCGACCTGGCGGCACTGGTAGGGCTGCAGGCCTTCCACGAAGTTGACGTGCACGGAGTGGATCAGCTCCGGCGTCTCCGCCGCGACCTTCTCGATCTCGACGCCGCCTTCGGCGGAGCAGATGAAGGTGATCGATTTGGTGGAACGATCCACCAGCGCCGAGATGTAGAGCTCCTTGGCGATGTCCGAGGCCTCGGTCACGAGCACCACATCGATCGGCAGCGCGCGGCCACCCGACTGGTAGGTCTCCATTTTCTTGCCGAGCATGCCCGCCGCCGCGTCCTTGACCGCGTCCAGGCTCTTGCAGAGCTTGACGCCACCGGCCTTGCCGCGGCCGCCAGCGTGGATCTGCGCCTTCACCACCCAGAAGTCGCCGCCCAGGGCCTTCGCGGCCTCGACGGCCTCATCGGCAGTGCGGGCGATCTTGCCGGCGGGAACGGGGATGCCGACCTCGGCGAACAGCTCTTTGGCCTGGTACTCGTGGAAATTCATGGGACACCTGGGTCTGGGCGGCGGATGCGCCGCGGGGATGTTGGCCGTCGGGGCGGCACCGGGAAGGGGCCCGCCGACGGGGCGCGTATTGTCGTCGCTCGCGGCAGGGAAGGCAAAACGCCGCGTTCGGCCAGGCCCGACCTGCTCGCGGGCCCGTTACAGTGCCGCCATGCCCTTCGTCCGCTCCTCCAGCCAACTGCCGCAAGGTGGTGTCCAGCAGCGCGAGCTGTTCGGATTCGCCCTGTACCGCGTGCTCGAAGCCGTGCTTCTGGCGACGCTGGCGTGGGCCCCGGAGCACCTCGGCCTGCTCAGCTCGGTCGACACAACCCTGCTGCGGGGTGCCGCGGCCTTCTACGTCGTGGCCTCGCTCTGCCTGCTCTGGGCGAGCCGCCGCCACGGCGCGAACCTGTCAGTGCAAGGCGGCTGGGGGCTGGCGCTCGACATCGTCATCGCCGCCACGGCGCTCGCCGCACAGCAAGGCCTCGACGCCGCCATGGGCCTGCTGCTCCTCTTCAACATCTCCATCGGCAGCCTGATCGTCGGGCCGCGGCTGGCGATTGCGCTGGCCCTGTTGGCGGCCGGTGCCGTGTTCGGCGAGTTCGCGCTCAGCACCCTCGCTGTCGGCGACGACCGACCGCTGGTCGAGCCGGCGATGTTCGCCGTCTGCTACCTCGCCGGCGCGGCGTTCTCGCAGTTCCTGCGCCGCGAGCTGGCGCGCAGCGAGGCGCTGGCCGACGAACGCGGCAGCGAGGTCGCACAGCTGGCCGAGTTGAACGAGCTGGTGATCCGCCGGATGCGCACCGGCGTGCTGGTCGTCGACGGCCAGCACCAGGTCCGCCTGTTCAACGAAGCGGCCTGGGCCCTGCTCGGCGCGAAAGGCGAAGCGCGCCGACTCGCCGACCTGCACCCGCCGCTCGACGCCTTGCTACGCCGCTGGCGCGCCACCGGCGAAGTGCAACCGCGCAGCCTGCGCGTGGGCGACGACGGCCCCGAGCTCCTGCCGCGCTTTGCCGCCACCGGCGTGCGCGACGAGCTCTACCTGTGCTTCCTCGACGACGCCCGGCACTTCAGCGGCCGCGCCGAGGAGCTGACGCTCGCCACGCTGGGCCGGCTCGGCGCCAGCATCGCCCACGAGATCCGCAATCCGCTGTCGGCCATCCTGCACGCCGCGCAGCTGCTGGACGAGTCACCCGGCATGCCCGAGCCGGACCGCCGCCTGCTGGAGATCATCCAAGGCCAGTGCCAGCGCATGGACGGCATCGTCGATAGCATCCTCGGGCTGGCCCGTCGCGAGCGCGCCCAAGCCGAAGTGGTCGACGTGCCGCGCCTACTGCAGCGCTTCGTCAACGAGTACCGCACCATGCATCCGCTCGGCGCCGACCAGCTCGACGAGCGCTGCGCCGGCGCTCTGTCAGCGATGGTCGACCCGCGCCACCTGCAGCAGGTGCTCACCGTGCTGGTCGATAACGCCCGCGCCTACGGACGACTGCCCGACCAGCCTGCGCGGGTACTGCTGCGCGCGCAGCCCGCCAGCGGCGACGGTGTCGAACCAGGCAGCGTCGACCTCGATGTCGTCGACCACGGCCCCGGCATCCCGCCGGCGGTCGCCTCGCGCCTGTTCGAACCCTTCTACACCACCAGCGAGCACGGCACCGGCCTCGGCCTCTACATCGCCCGCCAGCTCTGCGAGGCCAACCAGGGCAGCCTGCGTTTCGTGCCGGTACCCGGGGGCGGCGCCTGCTTCCGCATCCGGCTGCCCGGCCGCAGCGGGCTGCCGCGCTGAAGCCGCCTTCACTCGGCGCTTCTCGTGGGGAAGCGGCCATCCGTTACGCTAGCGGGCGGCTCGGAGGCCTCGGGGACCCATGATTTCGCGCAGCGCCCTTATCGTCGACGACGAACGCGACATCCGCGAGCTGGTGGGCATGACCCTCGGCCGGATGGGCCTGCGCGTCGAAACCGCCGGCGACCTCGCCGCGGCGCGCGCGCAGCTGCAGGCCCACGATTTCGATCTGTGCATCACCGACATGCGCCTGCCCGATGGCAACGGCACGCAACTCGTCGAGCACATCACCGCGCGGCATCCGAACACCCCGGTGGCGATGATGACGGCCTACGGCAACGTTGAAGCCGCCGTCGCGGCGCTGAAAGCCGGCGCGTTCGACTTCGTGACCAAGCCCGTCGACCTCTCGGTGCTGCGCCAGCTGGTCACGCACGCCCTGAACCTCGGCGTGCAACGGCGTGCCGCCGCACAGGCGAACACGCCGCGCCTCGTCGGTGATTCCGTCGCCATGCGCCAGCTGCGCGAGCTGGCCGCCAAGGTCGCGCGCAGCCAGGCCCCGGTCTTCATCTGCGGGGAATCCGGCACCGGCAAGGAGCTGGTCGCCCGCCTGGTGCACGCCCAAAGCTCGCGCAAGGACGGCCCCTTCGTGCCGGTGAACTGCGGCGCGATCCCCGCCGAACTGATGGAAAGCGAGCTGTTCGGCCACCGCAAGGGCAGCTTCACTGGCGCCCACGCCGACAAGGACGGGCTGTTCCAGACCGCGCAGGGCGGCACGCTGTTCCTCGACGAAATCGCCGAGCTCCCGCTGCACATGCAAGTGAAGCTGCTGCGCGTCATCCAGGAGAAGGCGGTGCGCCCGGTCGGCGCCCCGGCCGAGGTGCCCGTCGACGTGCGCATCCTCTCGGCGACGCACA
Organism: Silanimonas sp.; assembly: GCA_051660925.1. Classification (GTDB taxonomy): domain Bacteria; phylum Pseudomonadota; class Gammaproteobacteria; order Xanthomonadales; family Xanthomonadaceae; genus Silanimonas. Next base: position 5,982 of record JBOFQO010000355.1, read on the forward strand.
AGGACCTCGCGAAGCTCGTCGAGGACGGCCGCTTCCGCCACGACCTGTACTACCGCATCAACGTCATCGCCCTGCCCGTGCCGCCGCTGCGCGAGCGCCGCGAGGACATCCC
>JBOFQO010000356.1:0-5334 GCA_051660925.1 Silanimonas sp.
GGATCAACGGCCAGGTCATTGCGTTGGACGGTGGCTTCACCGCGGTGCGGCCGATGGTCAAGGTGGCCGGATGAGCCGCGGGCTGGTCTGGTTCCGCCGCGACCTGCGGCTCGACGATCACGCCGCGCTGCAGACGGCGCTGAAGGCGGGCCATGCGCCGGTGCCGGTCTACATCCATGCGCCCGACGAGGAAGCGCCGTGGGCGCCGGGGGCGGCCTCGCAGGTCTGGCTCGACCGTTCGCTGCGCGCCCTGCAGGCCGATCTGCGGAAGCTCGGCAGCGACCTGATCATCCGCCGTGGGCCGACGACGGAGACCCTGCTGGCGCTGGCGAAGGCGTGCGAGGCCGAGGCCGTGTACTGGCATCGGCTGTACGAGCCGGCCAGCATCGCTCGCGACGTCGCCACCAAGGCCGCGCTCAAGGCCGCGGGCCTACACGCCGAGAGCCTCAACGGCGCGCTGCTGGTCGAGCCCTGGGACGTGAAAACCGGCAGCGGCGACCCGTACCGCGTGTTCACCCCGTTCTGGAAGAACGCGAAGCAGACGCTCGACGACCAGCATCCGCTGCCGACCCCGACCTCGCTGCCCGCGGTGCCGAACGTCGATTCGCTCGATGTCGATGCGCTCTCGCTGCGCCCGCCAAAGCGCGAAGGCGACTGGGACCTCGGCTTCTGGACGCACTGGACGCCCGGCGAGGCGGGCGCCGGCGGCATGCTTCAAGCCTTCCTCGAAGGTGCGGTCCACGGCTACAAGGAACAGCGCAACGTCCCCGACCGCATCGGCACCTCGAAGCTGTCGCCGCACCTGCACTTCGGCGAAGTCTCGCCGCGCCGCATCGTGCAGGCCATCCGCGACGCGCGACTGCCGGCGAAGATCCAGCCCGACGTCGACCACTACCTCTCCGAGCTCGGCTGGCGAGAGTTCAGCCATCACTTGCTGTACCACTTCCCGCACACCAGCGACGACAACATGAACCCGCGCTTCGCCGAGTTCGCGTGGGCCGAGGTCGACCAGGCGCGGCTGGACGCGTGGCAGCGCGGCCGCACCGGCGTGCCGATCGTCGATGCCGGCATGCGCGAGCTGCACGCGACCGGCTGGATGCACAACCGCGTGCGCATGGTGGTCGCGAGCTTCCTGACCAAAAACCTGCGCTACCACTGGCTGCACGGCGCGCGCTGGTTCTGGGACACGCTGGTCGACGCCAGCCTGCCGAACAACACGCAGGGCTGGCAGTGGACGGCCGGCACCGGCGCCGATGCCGCGCCGTACTTCCGCATCTTCAGTCCGGTGGCGCAGGCCGAGAAGTTCGACGCGAAGGGCGCCTACATCCAGCGCTGGGTGCCCGAACTCACCAAGCTGCCCGCCGCAGCACTCGCCGAGCCGTGGGCGCACGGCGACCTGCTGGCGCGGTTGGCCCCCGGCTACCCGCGCCAGCCCATCGTCGACCTGAAAGCAAGCCGCGCTGAGGCCCTCGCCGCGTATTCGGGCCCGAAGTCCTTGCCGCACGACTGAGTTGCGCGGCATCCTGCCCGTGAACAGGGGAGGGAACGATGGCGACGCGAAAAGCACGCGCAGTGAGGGCTCCGGCGACGGGTCGTGACGAAGCGCCGACGGTCGCGGCCGCGGGACCGGCGGATGCTGCACCGCCGCGACGCCGCAAGCGCGAGCCGATGTCGCGCGTCGACACGGCCTGGCTGCGCATGGAGCGCAGCACCAACCTGATGATGATCACCTCGGTAATGATGTTCGAGACGCCGCTGGCGCTCGATCGACTGAAAAAGATCATCAAGGACCGCTTTCTCGGCTACCCGCGCTTCCGTCAGAAGGTGGTCGAGACGGCGATGGGCCCGCACTGGGAGAACGACGCCGATTTCGACATCGACTGGCACGTGCGCCTCTCCGCATTGCCCGGCCGTGGCGGCAAGAAAGAGCTCGAACGCTTCGTCAGCCACATGGCCTCGACGCCGCTCGATCAGACCAAACCGCTGTGGCAGTTCCATCTCGTCGAGCGTTACGGCGGCGGCTCGGCCGTGGTTTGCCGCATCCACCACTGCTACGCCGACGGCATCGCGCTGGTGCAGGTGCTGCTGTCGATGACCGATGTCGAAGCGCAGCCGCAGAAATCCGAGCCGCTGACCAAGCGCTGGCTGAAGAAGGAAGAACACGCCAAGGTCGCGCAGCGCGTCGGCGCCATCGGCCGCTACGTGCAGATGGGCGAGAAGGTGCTCGAGAAGGGCATGGATTTCGCCCGCGATCCGTCGCTGGCCGGCGTGCTCGCCAATGAGGGCATGGAGCTTGCCAAGGAGCTCGCCTACGCCCTGGCACTGGAGGACGATCCGGCCACGGTGCTGAAAATGCCGCTCGGCGTCAGCAAACGCTGCGCCTGGGCCGAGCCGCTGACGCTCAGCGACGTCAAAGCGGTGGGGCGCGCCTTCCAGTGCACGGTGAACGACGTGCTGCTGGCGTCCGTGGCGGGCGCGCTGCGCAGCTACCTCGTTGAGCGGGGCGAGATCCTCGACGGCCGCAACATCCGCTGCACCGTGCCGGTGAACCTGCGTCCGCTCGAGCACGCCAAGCAGCTCGGCAACCACTTCGGCCTCGTGTTCCTCGAGCTGCCGGTGGGCGAACCGAACCCGGTCGCGCGTCTGCTGAAGGTGGCCGACAACATGCGCCAGCTGCGCAAGTCGCGGCAGGCCATCATGGCCTTCGGCCTGCTGGCCGCACTGGGCATGGCGCCGGTGCCGCTGCAGCGCGTCGCGCTGGAGCTGTTCTCGCGCAAGGCGACTGCCGTCGCCACCAACGTTCCCGGACCGCAGAGCCCGCTGTACCTGGCGGGCAGCAAGATCAAGGACATGATGTTCTGGGTGCCGCAGACCGGCGGCATTGGCATCGGCGTGTCGATCATGAGCTACAACGGCCGCGTGCATTTCGGGCTGATCGCTGACGCCAAGCTGATGCCCGACCCGGACTCGGTGATCCGCCGCTTCGAGCCGGAGTTCGAGAAACTCGTCTACCTCGCCTTGATGGCCGGCTGGGAGCATGAGTTCGGCCCCGACGACGCCGAGGCGCTGATGCCGGTGTTGGATGAGGGCGCCCAAGGAGCGCTCGGTTGAGCGGCGCGTTCTGCCCGATCCCGGGGCGGGGCCTGCAGGTCGCGCCCGATGAGGTGCCGCTGCCGGCGATGGACCTTGCACGCCACGACGACGTCGGTGTGACGGTGTTGGCCGGCGGCTGCTTCTGGTGCACGGAAGCGGTATTCGCCGCGCTCGATGGCGTGCGCGAGGTGACCTCGGGCTACATCGGCGGCGACGCCGCCACCGCGAACTACGACGCGGTCTGCAGCGGCCGCACCGGTCACGCCGAGGCCATCCGCATCACCTACGATCCCGCGCGGGTCAGCTTCGGCGCGCTGCTGCGCGTGTTCTTCACCGTCGCACATGACCCGACGCAGAAAAACCGGCAGGGCAACGACGTCGGTACGCAGTACCGCTCGGCAATCTTCCCCGTAGATTTGCGGCAGCACGAGTTCGCCGCTGCCTACATTGATCAACTGGACGCCGCGCACGTCTTCGCCGCGCCGATCGAGACGACGATCGAAACCGGCCACGTCTTCATTCCCGCCGAGACCTACCACCACCGCTACGCCGAGCGGAATCCGGCGCAACCCTATGTGGCGGCCGTGGCACGGCCCAAGCTGGACAAGCTTGAGCACCATTTCGAACCCCTTCTCTCCAAGTCGAGATCTTGATCCGATGAAGCTCTACCACAGCCCGTCGTCCTGCTCGCTGTCGCCCGCCATCGCTTTCTTCGAAGCCGGTCTCCCGGTCGAGCTCGTCAAGGTCGACATGCGCAGCAAGCAGACCGAGCATGGCGAGGACTATCGCGCCATCAATCCCCTCGGCTACGTGCCGGCCCTGCAGTTCGACGATGGCGAGGTGCTCTGCGAAGGCCCCGCCATCGTGCAGGCGATCGCCGATCTCGCGCCGGCGTCCGGGCTGGCGCCGCCGAATGGCACCCGCGAACGCTACCGCCTGCAGTCGGCCCTGGCCTTCATCAACAGTGAGCTGCACAAGGCCCTTGGCGTGATGTTCGCCCCCAACCTCTCCGACGAGGAGAAGGCCGGCATGACGCGGCGCGCGCGCTTCCGTCTCGACCAGCACGAAGCCCAGTGGGGCGAGCGCGAATGGTTCCTCGGCGATGCGTTCACCGTCGCCGACGCCTACCAGTTCGTCGTGCTGCGCTGGCTGGCCTTTGTCGGCATGGACTTGAAGGACTGGCCAAAGCTCGCCGCGCACAGCGCTCGCGTGCAGGCGCGCCCGGCGGTGCAGGCAGCGATGAAGGCGGTCGGCATCGGCTGAGGGGCGATGCCGCGTCCGCGTCAGGGTTGTCCCCACAGCCTGTGGATAGGTGTCTGGACAGCTTCGGGAACAAGCACCGCGCGGCCTTGCAGCGCCTCGCTGTCAAGTCGCATTGCTCAAGGGTTGAGCAATCACTCGAACGACCGGCGCCCGCTGAACCCTGACGGGAGCGCTGTCGACAAGGCCGGGGAATTGACCTCAATGGGGGATGCCATTACCCTACGCGTCCCGATTTTCGGGCGGTTAGCTCAGCGGTAGAGCACTGCTTTCACACGGCAGGGGTCACAGGTTCGAAACCTGTACCGCCCACCAGAACAAGGCGCCTCGCGGCGCCTTTTTCTTTGCCTGGAATCTCAAGCGTGCTGTAACACTCAATCGCCCTCGGCCTCAAAGCCTGCGGCCACGTGCGAGAGGTCGCAGAAGGGCTTGGTCTTCGACTGACCGCAGCGGCACAGTCGCACTGCCGTGTCGCGATGGAAGACCCGTCCGGTACCGGCGCAGAGTTCCAGCGGGCCGTCCACTTCGAGCGGGCCGTTGCGCTTCGGCCGCACGTGCAGCGCGCCGTCGCGGGCGGGCAGGGGATCGATCACGCGGAGTGGCGGCTCGCCGGTGGCCGCGAAGCCCGCCTCCGCATGGCTGCCATCGCAATAGGGCTTGCGCTTCGAGGCGCCGCAGCGGCACAGCGTGGCGCGGAAGCCGGCCGCTTCGCCGGCGATATGCAGTTCGGCCGCCATGGCATCCGGCCCGTTCTCCCGTACCTTCAGTGTGTTCACCGGCGGCGCGCACTCATCCAACCCGCCGTCCTTGCGGCGGAAGCGGATCGCGCCAGACGGGCAGTTCAGCGCGACCGCGGCGAGGCGCTCAGCCTCCATCGTGTCAGGGAAGATCCATTCGCCCGGCGTGTTGGCCTTGAAGACGGTCGGGGCTTCCAGCACGCAGTGCCGCGAGTGGATGCAGCGCGAGGCGTCGAACTCGATG
>JBOFQO010000357.1:0-17632 GCA_051660925.1 Silanimonas sp.
GGTGATGCTGGCGAAGTCCGCCGTGACCGCGCTGCCCGGCGGCCCGGCTATCGACATGCCGGCGGGGCCTTCGGAGGTGCTGATCATCGCCGATGCCGGCGCCACGCCCTCGTTCATCGCCTCCGACCTGTTGGCGCAGGCCGAGCACGGCCCGGACTCGCAGGTGCTGCTGGTGACCGACAGCGCCGCCATGGCTGAGGCCGTGCGCGCGGAGGTGCAAGCGCAGGTCGCGAGGCTGCCGCGCGAAGCCATCGCGACGAAGGCGCTGGATTTCGCGCGCCTGATCGTCGTGTCGACGCTCGACGAGGCCTTCGCCATCAGCAACGCCTATGGCCCCGAGCACCTGATCGTGCAGCTGCGCGAGCCGCGCCGCTGGCTGCCGAAGATCACCTGCGCGGGCTCGATCTTCCTCGGGGATTTCGCTCCGGAGTCGCTTGGCGATTACTGCTCGGGCACCAACCACGTGCTGCCGACCGGCGGCGCGGCGCGCGCCTGGAGCGGCGTGTCGGTGGCGAGCTTCCAGCGCAGCATCAGCGTGCAGCAGGTGAGCCGCGAAGGCCTGCGGGCGATCGGCCCCTGCGCGGTGACACTGGCCCGCGCCGAATCGCTCGAAGCCCATGCGCAGTCCGTTGTGCAGCGGCTGGAGGCCGGCGCATGAGCGTGATCGATCTCGTCCGCCCCGACCTGCGCGATTTTGGCGGCTACGGCTCGGCGCGCAAAACTGGGCTGAGGGGCCGCGTCTGGCTCAATGCCAACGAGAGCCCGTGGGCCTCGCCGGCCGACCCGGGGCAGGGCCTCAATCGCTACCCCGAGCCGCAACCGGCCGCGCTGCGCGCGCGACTCGCGGCGCTGTACGGCGTGCCCGAGGACACGCTGCTGATGACCCGCGGCAGCGACGAGGGCATCGACCTGCTGACGCGCGCGCTGTGCCGCGCCGAGCGCGAAGCCGTGCTGGTAACACCGCCGGTGTTCGGCATGTATGCGGTGTCCGCGCGCGTGCAGGCCGCTCCTGTGGTTGCCGTGCCGCTCATCGACGACGGCGTCGCTTTCCGCTTCGACGTCGACGCCGCGCTGCGCGCGCTGGAGCTTTCCGTCGCCAGCGCGCCGGTGAAGATCCTCTACGTCTGCTCGCCCTCGAACCCGACCGGCGGTGCGGTGCCGCTGGCCGACATCGATCGCCTGCTGCAGGGCGTGCGCGGGCGCGCTGTAGTCGTCGTCGACGAGGCCTATGCCGAATACAGCACACAGCCGTCGGCGCTGGCGCTGCGGCCGAAGTTCGCCAATCTCGTCGTGCTGCGCACGTTGTCGAAGGCTTTCGCGTTGGCCGGCGCGCGGCTCGGCATCACCATCGGCGACTCGGCGCTGATCCGCGTGCTGAACGCCATTGCGCCGCCGTACCCGTTGGCCTCGCCGGCCGCCGCGCTGGCGCTGGAGGCGGTGTCCGAATCGGCTGCGGATGAAGCCAAGCGCCGTGCCGGCCGCATCGTTGCCGAGCGCGAGCGAGTGACCGCGGCACTCTCTGGCGCCGAAGGCGTGCGCTCGGTGTACGCGTCCGATGCCAACTACCTGTTGGTGCGCTTCGCTGACGCCGAGGCCGCATTCCGCGCGCTGCTCGCCGCCGGCGTGGTAGTGCGCGACCAGCGCGCCGCGCCCGCTCTGCACGACGCGCTTCGCATCACCATCGGCACCTACGAAGAGAACGACGCGATGCTCGCCGCCCTTGACCCACAGACGGCTGGCGCCGTCGCCCGAGCCTGAGCCATGCCACAGAAGATCCTGTTCATCGACCGCGACGGCGTGCTGATCGACGAGCCCGCCGACGAGCAGATCGATTCGTTCGAGAAGTTTCGCCTCACCCGGGGCTGCGTCGCTGCGCTGCAGAGGCTCCGTGACGCCGGCTTCCAGTTTGTCATGGTCAGCAACCAGGACGGTCTCGGAACGCCGAGCTTCCCGCGCGAGACCTTCGAGGGCCCGCAACGCCTGCTGCTGCAGATCCTCGAGTCGCAGGGCATCACGTTCCGCGAAGTGCTGATCGACGAGAGCTTCGCCCGTGAGAACAAGCCGACACGCAAGCCCGGCATCGGCCTGGTCATGCATTACCTGCGCGACCGCGACATCGATTTGGCGGCGAGTGCCATGGTGGGCGACCGCGAGACCGACCTGCAGTTCGCCACCAACCTCGGCGTGCGCGGCTTCCGGCTGAAAGACGGCCACTACGACTGGGCCGGCATCGCGCACGCGCTGACCGCCTCGCCGCGCACGGCCACCGTCGAGCGCGTGACCAAGGAAACGAAAATCACGGTGCAGGTCGACCTCGACCGCGCCACCGAGCCGGCAATCGCGACCGGCCATGGCTTCTTCGACCACATGCTGGAGCAGCTCGGCAAGCACGGCGGCTTCGGTCTGGCGGTGCGCTGCGCTGGCGACCTGCACATCGACGAGCACCACACCGTCGAGGACTGCGCGCTGGCGATCGGCCAGGGGCTGAAGCAGGCGCTCGGCGACAAGCGCGGCATCGGTCGCTACGGCTTCGACGGCGGGCCAGAGCAGGTCGATGTCGGGCAGGGCGACGCCGCTGCAGCGTTGGAGGCCACGTCGACGTTCGGCGCCGACGCCCGTGCCGCCTTCGCGCTGCCGATGGACGAAACTCGCGCCGCGGCCGTGGTCGATTTCTCCGGCCGACCTTACTTCGTGTTCGAAGGCGCGTTCCCGCGCGCCGAGGTCGGTGGGCTCGCCACCGAACTCGTGCCGCATTTCTTCCGCTCCGTGTGCGAAACCGCTGGGCTCAACCTGCACCTGCAGGTGCGCGGCGAGAACACGCATCACATGGTCGAGGCCTGCTTCAAGGTCGTGGCTCGTGCGTTGCGGCAGGCCATCCGCCGCGAAGGCACGGCTCTGCCGAGCACCAAGGGCGTGCTGTGAGTTCGACCATTCGCCTCGTGCTGCTCGATTCCGGCGGCGCGAACCTCGGCTCGGTGCAGGCCGCATTCGCGCGGCTCGGTGTCGAGGCGCCGGTGACCGACGATGCGCAGCGCATCCGCGCCGCCACGCACGTGATCCTGCCCGGCGTCGGCGCGGCGGGGCCGGCAATGGCGCGCCTTCGTGCCAACGGCCTTGATCGCCTGATCCCGACGCTGACGCAGCCGCTGATGGGCATCTGCGTCGGCATGCAGCTGCTGTTCGAGCACGCGGTGGAAGGCGATGTCGATTGCCTCGGCCTGCTGCCGGGCACGGTCGAGAAGCTGCCGGAATCGCCCGGCGTGCGCGTGCCGCACATGGGCTGGAATCGGCTCGAAGCCGCGTCACCCGAGACCGCCGCGCACCCGCTGATGGTCGGCCTCGATGGCCAGCACGCGTACTTCGTGCACAGCTATGCCTATCGCGGCGCCGCGAACGCGCTCGCCACGTGCACGCACGGTCAGCCCTTCACCGCGATCGCCGCGCGCGGCCGCGTCATGGGCGCGCAGTGCCATCCCGAGCGGAGTGCCGCCACCGGCGCGCGCCTGCTCGCCAACTTTCTTTCGATCTGAGACGGCTGTGGCCTTCATCCTCTATCCCGCCATCGACGTCCGCGAGGGCCGCGTCGTCCGCCTTCGCCAGGGCGACTACGCCGCCGAGACGCGATACGCCGACGATCCGCTGGCACTCGCCCAGCGTTACGCCGACGTCGGCGCCGAGTGGCTGCACCTCGTCGATCTCGATGCGGCCAAGGCCGGCGGCTACACGCTGGCGCCGCTGCTCGCGGCGATCCGCCGAGAGACCGCGTTGAAGGTGCAGACCGGCGGTGGCGTCCGCGAGGAGAGCGACGTCGCCGCCATCCTCGACGCCGGCGCTGCGCGCGTCGTCGTTGGTTCCCTGGCCGTGCGCCAGCCCAACCGCGTGCTCGGCTGGTTGGAACGCTTCGGCAACGACCGCCTCACCATTGCGCTCGACGCTCGTGCCGATGCCGACGGCGTGTTCCGGCTGCCGGTGCACGGCTGGACGGAGAGCTCCGGGCTCGCGCTGTTCGACCTGCTGGCGCGCTACGCCGACGCCGGCCTGCGTCACCTGCTGTGCACCGACATCGCCCGCGACGGCATGCTCGCTGGGCTGAACCTTGATCTGTATCGAGATGTCGCCGCACGTTTCCCCGAAGTGGCGGTGCAGGCCTCCGGCGGTGTTGCCACGCTCGATGACGTGCGCGGCGCGCGCGCGGCGGGAGCCGGTGGCGCGATCCTCGGCAAGGCCCTGCTCGAGGGCCGGTTCACTCTGGCCGAGGCCTTCGCGTCGGTCGATGCGGCCAAGGAGCGCGCCTGATGCTCGCCCGCCGCCTCATTCCCTGCCTCGACGTTCGCGACGGACAAGTCGTCAAGGGCGTGCGCTTCCGCGATCATGTCGTCATGGGTGGCATCGAGGAACTCGCCGTGCGCTACCGCGACGAGGGCGCCGACGAACTGGTGTTCTACGACATCACCGCCAGCCCCGAGGGCCGCAGCGTCGACCGCACCTGGGTCGAGCGCGTGGCGCGGATCATCGACATCCCGTTCTGCGTGGCCGGCGGCATCCGCTCGGTCGACGACGCGCGTGCGGTCCTCAATGCGGGGGCGGACAAGATCTCGGTGAACTCGCCGGCGCTTGAGCGCCCTGCATTGATCGACGAATTGGCCGCCGCCTTCGGCGTGCAGTGCGTAGTCGTCGGCGTCGACTCGCTGAAGGACGCCGACGGCGAATGGCGTGTGCGCCAGTACACGGGCGATCCGTCCAAGACGAAGGCGCTCGGACAGCGCACGCTGGACTGGGTGCGCGAGGCGCAGAGCCGCGGCGCCGGTGAGATCGTGCTGAACTGCATGGGCAGCGACGGCGCCAAAACCGGCTACGACCTCGAACAGCTCGCTGCGGTGCGCGCGATCTGCCGTGTGCCGCTGGTGGCCTCGGGCGGCGCCGGTGCCATCGATCACTTCATCGACGCCTTCCGCGTGGCTGACGTCGACGCTGCGCTGGCCGCCTCGGTCTTCCATTCCGGTAACGTGCCCATCCCCGAACTGAAAGCCCGGCTGCGCGACGCCGGCATCGAGGTGCGTCAGTGAGCGATCCCAACCCCGCCGTACCGCCCGTCGCGGCCCACGCCGCCTTCGACGTCGACGCCCTCGATTTCGCCAAGCAGGGCGGCCTGCTGCCGGCTGTGGTGCAGGACGCCCGCAATCGCCGCGTGCTGATGCTCGGTTACATGGACCGTGCGGCCGTCGACGCCACGCTGGCCTCCGGCAAGGTCACCTTCTTCAGCCGCAGCAAGAACCGCCTTTGGACCAAAGGCGAGACCTCCGGCGACGTGCTGGAGTTCGTGGCCATCGAGACCGACTGCGACGCCGACGCGCTGCTGGTGCAGGCCATTCCGCACGGTCCCACCTGCCACCTGAAGCGTGCGAGCTGCTTCCCCGAGGCCCCGGGCAGCGTACTGGCCGACCTTGAAGCCACCATCGCGCAACGCGAGCGCGAGCGTCCGGCAGGCAGCTACACGACGACGCTGTTTGAATCCGGCGTACGCAAGATCGCGCAGAAGGTCGGCGAGGAGGGTGTTGAGACCGCGCTGGCTCTGGTGGCGCAGGACGACAAGGCGGTGCTCGACGAAGCCGCCGACCTGTTCTTCCACGCCCTGGTGGGCCTGCGCGCGCGCGGGCTCTCGCTCACCGACGTCGAGCGTGTGTTGGCCAGGCGCCACGCCGCGAAGGCGCGCGTCAGCGGCTGAGGCCTCACCTGTCCGGGCAACGGGGTCTCCCCGCTTGCCGAGCGAATTCCGCAGGCCTAGGCTTACGGCGTCAAGGGCATGTGAGGTCCCGCCGATGCGCGCATTTCCCGAAGGGCTCGACGCGAGCGCGCTGGACCGGCGCGCCTATCTCGCTCCGCATGGCCTGCTCGGCCATCCGGCGCTATCGCTTAGCAATCTCGCGGCCGTCGTGCCGCGGCTGCCGGCTTCCGACGTATTCCACTCGAACGGTCGGCTCGACCTCGGCGACAGCCTCGATTCCGCCCACCTCGATCACCGCCCGGCCGAGCGGTTGGAGGAGGCCATTGGCCGGTTGCGCGAGGTGCAGGCTTACATCATGGTTCGCAGCCCAGAGCGCGACCCCAGCTTCCGCGAGCTCCACGAAGCGCTATGCGCCGACATGAATGCGCACCTTCGCGAGGCTGGTCAGCAGGGCGTCATCAGCGACGCCAAGCTCTACCTGTTCATCGCCTCGCCGAACGCGGTCACGCCGTTCCACATCGACCGCTACTCCACCTTCCTGCTGCAATTCCGTGGCACCAAGGAAGTCACCGTGTTCCCGCCCTGGGATCCCGAGGTGGTGTCCGATCTCGACACCGAGCGTTACGTCACCCACGACGACGGCCGTCCGCGCTGGCGTCCGGAAGCCGAGCCGCGCGGTCATGCGTTCACCTTCCATCCCGGTCAGGCGTTGCACATCCCGTTCGTCGCGGGCCATCACGTCCGCAACGGCGCCGACGATGTATCGATCTCAATGTCGGTGATTTTTCGCACGCCAGAGACCCGCACTCTGACCAGCGCTCTCAACTTCAACCGGCGACTGCGCCGTCTTCTTGGGCCCTTGGCGGCGCGCGTCCACCCGATCCGTCCGGACGACGCTGGCTCGCTGGCCAAGGGAAAAACGTGGGACGGCTTGCGGCGTTTGGCAGGGCGGCAGCCGGCGCCTTTGGTCTCATAGCGACGTCGCGCGCACCGCTCCGGCACCGGTGGTCTCGCCGACGCCGGCCGTGCAGATGCGATCACGCCCGCTGCCTTTCGCCGCGTAGAGTGCGCGATCGGCGCGTCGCATCAGGGCTTCAATCGACGTCAGTCCGAAGCCGGTCGAGATACCGATGCTGACCGTCGTTCGCACCGCCTCGCCGTCGCAGTCGACATCGAGCTGGCGGGTCGCATTCAACACCTTCGCCGCCACGCGCTCGCCGGCGTCCGGATGCGCGTCGACGAGCAGGGCGACGAACTCCTCGCCGCCGATTCGTGCGACCAGATCCGACTGCCTGACGCAGCTCTGCAGCACCTGGGCGAATCGCGTCAGGTAGGCGTCGCCGGCGGCGTGGCCGCAGCGGTCATTGATCGCCTTGAAATGGTCGATGTCGAGTGCCAGCACCACCACGGGGGTTTCCGGCGCCAACCGCACGGACAGCACGGCGAGCTCGTCGTCGAGGCCGCTACGGTTCAGGCAGTGCGTCAGGGCATCGGTGCGCGAGCGCCGCACGAAGACCACCAGCGCGCGGAAGCTCGCCAGCATCATCACGCATAGGTTCATGGTGTTCCACAGCGCAAGGTCCAGCCAGACCCAGCTCGCGTAGGGCGGGACGATGACCGGGCCCACGCCGGTCCATTGCTGGATGGAGCCGATGAAGTACATCGGCGCGAGGACGGCGGTGCAGGCGCCGGCGGCCAACGCCGGAATTCGGTAGGGCGCGGCGAGCGGGCGCAGCAGGACGATGGCGAGGCCGATCATGCCCAAGGTGTTGGTGAGGTCCGAGGCCAGCTTCAGCGGGTCGACGCTTCGCCACGGGATGAGGGCGATGAGCAGCAGAGCCACGAAGGCAGTCCACGCCATTCGCGTGACCATCGATCGCCGCGGATGCTCGAGCAGGCGCGATATGCCGTCGACCATCGCGGCGCAGCCGGTCGTCGAGATCAGCAGCGCGGCCCAGGCGATCAAGGGGCGCTGCGACGCCGAAATACCGGCGTCCAGCATCACGATGAAGAGGCTGGCTCCGGCGGTGAACCCGAGATGCCCGAAGGCATAGAGGATGGCCCCGCGGAGTGCCGGATGCCGCGACACTGCTGCCAGCGACATCATCAGCGTGCAGAACGCCACGGCCACCGCGCAGTCGGCGATCAGCGAGTTCAGCAGGTCGGAATCCATCCTTCCTCCGGGGCGCCATGGCGGCTTGCGACAGGGTAGGCGAAGCCCGTCATCGGCGCACCGTATGATCGCGCCCGTCCCGCAACGAGGCCCTGCATGCCGCCCAGCCCGCCTTCACGCCGTCGAGGTCACCACTGCGGCCACGCCCTCGCCGCGGCAGCGATTCTCGCGCTGTTCGGTCCGGCGACCGGCGCTGCCATCACCAAGGGACGGGTCTTCATCGACGGCAACGGCAATGGCCGCTTCGACGCCGGTGAGCGTGGCCTTTCGGGCGTTCGCGTCGCTGCTGGCGAGCGGCTGGCGGTGAGCGCGACGGATGGGCGCTACCGGCTCGACGCGGGCCCCGACGCTGGACCGTTGTTCGTCATCAAGCCTCCCGCCCACGCGCTGCCCACGCGCGCCGATGGCCTTCCGGATTTCTGGCGCTCCGAGGGCACGCGTCGTTGGGACATCGCGCTGCGCGATGCGCCACTGGCCCCGCCCTACGACGTGCGCGTGTTCGGCGACCCGCAGCCGAAAAACGTCGTTGACGTCGACTACTTCGAGCGCGACATCGTCACCGACGAGGCCGCGCTGCCGCGTGCGCGCCTCGGCGTGTCGCTGGGCGACATCGTGCACTCCAACCTCGCGCTGTTGCCGGCGATGGTGCGCGCCACCGCGGCGCTGCGCACGCCGTGGCTGAGCGTCAGCGGCAATCACGATCGCGACCATGATGCGCTCACCGACGAAGCCTCGCTCGAGAGCTTCCGGCGCCACTTCGGCCCGGACACCTTCGCCTGGGAAGAGCCCGGCCTCGCCGTCGTCGTGCTCGATAACGTCATCCACGAGCCGGGCAGCGGCGTTCCGGCGCGCTACGTCGGCGGATTCCGCGAGGCACAGTTCCGCTTCCTTGAGACCTGGCTGCCGAGCGTGCCCGACAACGTGCTGCTGGTGCTGGCGATCCACATCCCGCTGTTTGACGCGAATCCCGACCCGGCCGTCGACACCTTCCGCGGCGCCGACCGGCAGCGTTTCTTCGACCTGCTTGAGGGGCGCAGGAACACGCTGGTGCTGTCCAGCCACACGCACATCCAGCAGCACCGTTGGCATGGCATCGACGCGGGTTTTGGCGGCGCCGCGCCACTGCACGAGTACAACGTCGGCGCGGCCTGTGGCGCCTTCTGGACCGGCGTCAAGGACGCCCGTGGCATCCCCGATACGCGCATGGCGGACGGCACCCCGAACGGCTACGCCACGCTGACCGTGCAACCCAGTGGCGGCTACGCGCTGCGCTGGCGCGTGGCGGGTGCGGCGAACGACCCGCCGTTCGCACTGCACGCGCCGAAGGTGCTGCGTCGCGGTGCGTGGCCGGGCTTCGGCGTCTACGCCAACGTCTGGATGGGCGATGCCGACACGCGCGTCGAGTACCGCGTCGGTGACGGCGAGTGGCAGCCGATGCGACGCGTCGAGCGTGGCGATCCCGGGTTGCTCGCCATCAACGCCGACGACGACCGCGCTGAAGCGCTGCGCGCCTACGACCGCGCGCCGGAAGCCGACACGTCCCCGCACCTGTGGCGCGGCGCGCTGCCCACCGACCTGCCGGCCGGCGAGCACGCGGTCGAGGTTCGGGTTTTCGACCGCTGGCGCGGCGAGCTCCACCAGCGCACGCGCTATCGGCTGGTTGACGCCGAACCTTGAGGCCGGCGCGGACGATCCCCACCTTCAGCGGACTGCCGCCAAGGAACGTCCCCATGCCCGCTTCGAACGCCCCGCTGTTCACCGCCGTCCGCGCCGGTGCGATCGCGCTGCCCAACCGCATCGCGATGGCGCCGCTTACCCGCGCCCGTGCAGGACGCACGCACATCCCGAACGCGCTGATGGCCGAGTACTACGCGCAGCGCGCCAGCGCGGGCCTGCTGATCGCCGAGGCGACGATGGTGTCCTCCGAGGCCAGCGCCTTCACCGGCGAGCCGTGCATCTTCGACGAGGCCTGCGTGGCCGGCTGGAAGGCCGTCACCGACGCCGTGCATGCGAGGGGCGGACGCATCGTGCTGCAGCTCTGGCACCCGGGCCGCGCCGCGCACTCGCTGCTCGACGGCGGGCGCCAGCCGGTCTCCAGCACCGATCGCGACATCCAGGGCGACACCATCCACACGCCGGAGGGCCCCAAGCCCTACGAAGCGCCGCGACGCCTTGACGTCACCGAGCTGCCCGGCATCGTCGATCTGTTTGTCGAAGGCGCCAAGCGCGCGATCCGCGCCGGCTTCGACGGTGTGCAGATCCACGGCGCGCACGGCTATCTGATCGACCAGTTCCTGCGCGACAGCGTCAACGATCGCACCGACGGCTACGGCGGCAGCATCGAAAACCGCGCCCGGCTGCTGCTGGAGATCGTCGACGCCGTATCGGCGGAGATCGGTGCTGATCGAGTGTCGGTGCGGATCTCGCCGCTGGTGCCGTTCAACGACATCCGCGACAGCCAGCCGGTCGCGCTGGTGGAGCATGTCGCGCGCGAACTCGACGCCCGCGGCATCGGTTTCCTCGAAATCCGCCACGGCGACCAGTCGCTCCCGAAGGAGCAGGCGGTCGGCGCGGCGGCGCGGCGGCGCTTCCGAGGCACGCTGTTCCTCAACGGCGGCTTCGATGCCGTCTCGGCCGCGGAGGCCGTTGCTTCCGGTCGCGGTGATGTCATCGTCTTCGGCAAGCCCTTCATCGCCAACCCCGACCTCGTCGAGCGTCTGCGCGCCGACATGCCGCTGGCCGAGGTGGACTTCTCGACGCTCTACACGCCGGGCCCCAAGGGCTACACCGACTACCCGGCGCTCGACACGATCACGGTCTGATGCCGGCGAAGGACTCGACGCGGGCGTGGCCGTTGGCCAAGGCCTCGCGCGGGTTCGGATAGTCGCTGCGGCGGTCGACCAGCACGGTGCGCAGGCCGGCCTCGCGGGCGGCGTCCAGCTCTTCGATGACGTCGGAGAGGAAGACGATGTGCGACGGCGCCACGCCGATGTCCGCGGCGATGTGTCGGTAGCTCGACGCGTCGCGCTTGCCGCCGATCTCGGTGTCGAAATAGCCCGAGAACACCGGCGTCAGGTCGCCCGCGTCGCTGTGGCTGAAGAACAGCTTCTGCGCCGGCACCGAGCCCGAGCTGTAGACGTAGAGGTCGTGGCCGGCGTTCTTCCAATGCTTCAACGCCTCGGCGGCGTCCGTATAGACGTGCGCGCGGTACTCGCCGAGCGCATAGCCTTCCGACCACAGCTCGCCCTGGATGGCTTTCAGCGCCGTGTGCTTGCGGTCCTCGTCGATCCAGGCCAGCAGCTGCTGCACCGCGGCCTCGTCGCGCACGTGCGCTTCGGCGCGATGCGCTTCGCCGATCTCCAGCGCCACCGCGTCGAGCCAGCGGCGGATCTCCGGCTCGTGCCGACGTGCCTCCACGAAGCCGGGCAGCGCCGCGCGCGCATACGGGAACAGCACGTCCTTGACGAAGGCGATGCTGCTCGTCGTGCCTTCGATGTCGGTCAGGATGACGGTGGGGGTCGTGTTCAAGGCGGGTCCGGGGGATCGTGTGCGGGCGCGTGGCGCGCTCAGGCCGCGAGGGCCTGGCCGCGTTCGTAGCGTGGGAAGCGCTGGGCGATGTCGCTGCCGGTGAAGTTCGCTACCCAGCCTTCGACGTTGGTGAACAGGCGGATGGCGATGAAGTGTGGCTCCGGCCCCATGTCGAACCAGTGCGTGGTGTTGTCGGGCACGCCGATCAGGTCGCCGGCTTCGCAGAGCACCTCGTAGACCTTGCCGCCGACGTGCAGGGTGAACAGGCCCGAGCCGGCGACGAAGAAGCGCACCTCGTCCTCGCTGTGCGTGTGCTCGTTGAGGAACTTCTGGCGCAGCGCGTCCTTCTGCGGGTGATCGGCACTAAGGCTGATGACGTCGACGGCCTGGTAGCCGTTCTCGGCCATCAGGCGGTCAATGTCGGCGCGATACGCGGCGATCACCTCGTCCTGCGAGGCGCCCGGCTTCAGCGGCGCGGTGGCCTGCCACTGCTCGAAGCGCACGCCGATCTTCGCCAGCTCGGCGCGGATGCCGGCGTGCTCGCGGGTCTCGACGAGGACGGTGGACGGGTCGGTGTCGTTGAAGAGGCGGATGCGGCTCATGCGTGCAGTCTCCGGAGTTCGAGTTCGCAGGCGAGGAGGAATTCGAAAGCGTCGAGGTGGCGGCGCGCCTCGGCCATGTCGCGGCCCCAGGCGTAGAGCCCGTGGCCCTCGATCAGGTAGCCCCAGAGCGGACCGCGGTCGAGTTCGACCTCGACGCGCGCGGCGAGTTCCGGCATGTCCTGGGTGTTCGGGAACACCGGCACGCGCACCGCGCCCTCGTGGGTATCGTTGCCGCGGAAGGCCTTCTGCAGCTCGTAGCCCTCAAAGGTGACGTGGCCGTCACGCGCGAACAGCCGCGAGGACACGGTCTGCGTCTTCGAGTGCGTGTGCAGTACGCAGCCAACGTCATTGAAACGGCGGTAGAGCTGCGTGTGCAGCAGCGTTTCCGCCGAGGGGCGCTTGTCGGTGGCCACCGGGTGGCCGTCGAAGTCGACCACCATGATGTCGTCCTGCACCAGCCGGCCCTTGTCGCGGCCGCTGACGGTGATCGCGCAATGCTGCGCGTCGATGCGCTGCGAGAAATTGCTGCTGGTGGCCGGCGTCAGGCCGAGGTGCGCCAGCTCACGGCAGTTCGTGATCAGGCTGCCGGCGGCGTCGGCGAGGCGGTGCGGGTCGTAGGGCAGGGCGCTCATGGGGCGGCAGTGTAGGGAAGGCGGAGTGAACGGGCCATTCGGACCGCGGCGCCTTGCCGCGGTGCTTTGCGGGCGATCAAATGGCCGGGCGCGATTCCGGCCTACCGTGGCGTCGCCAACCCCGAGGGAGAACCCCATGGACACCCCGAACCGCCGCCAATTCCTGCGCCTCAGCGCGCTCGCGCTCGCCGCACCCTTCGCCGCGCGCCTCGCCGTGCCCGAGGCCCGCGCGCAGGCCCTGCCGAAGCTGCCGATCGACCACCCGCAGGCCAGGGCGCTGGCCTACGTCGAGGACGCGGCGCAGACGACGCACGCCAGCTTCAAGGCGGGGAGCAACTGCGCCAACTGCCAGTTCTTCACGGCTGCCAACGGCGCCTGCACCCTGTTCGCCGGCTTCAGCGTCGCGCCGAAGGGCTGGTGCGCCGCCTGGGCCAAAAAGGCCTGACCGCGACGCCCTGAGCGCCAATCCCTGCGGACGCGTCGTCGCGGCCGCTGAGACGTCGCCCCTGCCAGAATGACGGGCCTGCCGCGCCCCGCGGTGGGTCTGACTGGAGGCGGCACGCGGAATGGATGGTTCGATGACGGGCTTCAGTCTTGCGCTGGCCCTGCTCCCGTGGCTCGTGCTGGCGGCTTTGGCCGTCGGCGCGTTCATCGCTTGGCGTCGCGGTCGTGGCGAGGCAGCGGTCCGTGAGAACGCGGCGGCCGAGGCCCTCGCCACCCGGCTGGAGCGGCTGGAAGCGCGCCTCGACGGCCGACTGGAAACCCTGGCCTCGCGGGTCTCCGGCCTTGCGGAGACTGGCGAACGCAGCGAGCGCGCGATGCGCGAGGAGCAGCGGGCCAGCCGCACCGAGCTGGCCGAATCGCTGGGCCGCCGCTTCGACGGCTTCGAGCAGCGCCTCGGGCAATCGCTGGAGCGCCTCGACCGCGCGATGGAGGCCCTGCGCCAGCACCAGCAGATGGAAGCGACGCGTTCGCGCGAGGCGCTGGATGCGCGCCTCGGTGAGGTGCGGCAGTCGCTGGAAACCCGTCTCGGTGAGCTGCAGCAGGGCAACGAGGCCAAGCTCGAGCAGATGCGCGCGACGGTGGACGAGAAGCTGCACGCCACGCTCGAGACGCGGCTGGGCGAGAGCTTCAAGCTGGTGTCGGAGCGGCTCGAGCAGGTGCACGCGGGTCTCGGCGAGATGCGCACGCTCGCGGTGGGCGTCGGTGACCTGAAGCGCGTGCTCGGCAATGTGAAGACCCGTGGCGTGGTCGGCGAGGCGCAGCTCGCCGCCATCCTCGACGAGCTGCTGACGGTCGAGCAGTACGCGGCCAACGTGGCCACGAAGCCCGGCTCGGCGGAGCGCGTTGAATTCGCGGTGAAGCTGCCCGGAGCGGGCGAGCATCCGGTCTGGCTGCCGATCGACGCCAAGTTCCCGCGCGAGGATTACGAGCGCCTGCTCGACGCCCAGGACCGCGCCGACCTCGAGGCCGCGGCCAGCGCCGGCAACGCGCTGGAACAGCGCATCCGGCTGGAGGCAAAGAAGATCGCCGAGAAGTACGTGGCGCCGCCGCACAGCACCGATTTCGCCGTGCTGTTCCTGCCCACCGAAGGCCTGTACGCCGAGGTGCTGCGCCGCCCTGGGCTGTTCGAGGCAATGCAGCGCGAGCACCGCGTCGTCATCGCCGGCCCGACCACGCTGTCGGCCCTGCTGAACTCGCTGCGCATGGGCTTCCGCACGTTGGCCATCGAGAAGCGCAGCTCTGAGGTCTGGCAGGTGTTGGGCGCCGTGCGCACCGAGTTCGGCAAGTTCGGCAGCGTCCTCGAGTCGGTGCAGAAGCAGGTGGCGACGGTCGGCAACACGCTCGAGAAAGCCGGCGTCCGCACGCGTGCCATCGAGAAGAAGCTGCGCACCGTCGAGGCGGCCGACGCCGACACGGCGCAGCGCCTGCTCGGCGATCTGTCGGCACCGGTGGATGCGGAGGGCGAGGGCGAACCCTGAATCGACGTGTGTAATTGAATAACACTCACTCGAAAAGTTACGTCGGATATCGACACCCGCCTCCGGGAAAGGGCGTAGAACGTCTCCCCGAGGTCGGCCGCTTCCCCCCGCTCGTCCCCCCAACCCCGCATCACCGCGACCACCCTCTTCAGTGCCGAACCGCCCTCGCGTCCCGGGGAAGGCGCGGGCATACCCCCAACTGGAGATCGCGCCATGAAGTTCCCACAGCGGGCGCTTGTCGTCGCCCTGTCGTTCGCCGTCGCCGCGGGTGTTTCCGCGACCACGCTGAAACCCGTCACCGAGGAAACGCTCGCTCGCGATGCGGAGACGATTGTCGTTGGCACCGTCGCGGCGTCGCGCGCCGAGTGGCTCGGCAACACCCTGGTCACCAGCGTCGCCGTCGACGTGGCCGAGACGCTGAAAGGCGACAACGCCGCGCGCATCGAGGTGCTGCTTCCCGGAGGCATCGACGCGCGACGCGCCGTTCCGGTGGCGGTGCGCTACCCCGGTGCGCCGACCCTCGTGCAGGGCGAGAACGTCGTGCTGTTCCTCGACAGTACGGCGCTCAAGCCGGAGGCCCACGTCATCGTCGGGTTCTCGCAGGGCAAGTACACGCTGAGCGCGGGCGCCGACGGCGCGAAATCGGTGCAGCGTGCCGCGACGGGCGATCGCAGCGACGGCGTCAGTGACCGCCGCACGCTCGAGCAGTTCCGCCTGCAGCTGCAGGACCACCTCGCCAAGCCCGCGCGCTGAGATCGGAGACCGCCATGAAGAAGACTGCTCTCGCCAGCGCGATGATCGCGACCCTGGCCTTCGCTCCGCTGGTTTCCGCCGGCGGCCAGCTCGATGAGGTCGACCTCACCAACGCCCGCGCGCTGCCGAACGGCCGCCAGCTGGTCGACATCGTCGGCATCCGTTGGGACGAACGTGCCATTCCCGTCAGCTATCGCATCAACAGCACGCAGAACCCGGTGCCGAACCCGCTCGGCGCGCCGGTGCTCGATCTCGCTCAGGCCCGCGCGGCGCTGCAGCGGTCGTTCGATCGCTGGAACGCCATCCCGACCTCGTACATCGAGCTGCGCATCGTCGGCGACGTCGCCAATGCCGGCACGCCCGGCTTCGACTTCGTCAACGAGCTGAGCTTCCGCAGTGCCGAGGGCTTCGGCGCCATCGCCGCTTCGCCGTCGGTGAGCCTGATCGCCGACACGACGTTCGTCGATGGCCAGGACGTCAACGGCGACGGCGTGCCGGACGTTTCGGCGGCCGTGAGCCGCGTCACCGAGATCAACGGCCGCAACGTCTGGCCGCCGGGGTTCTACAAGGCCGGCACCATCCTCGACAACGACGTGTTCTTCAACACCAAGGCCACTGGGGCGAACGCGGGCTTCCGCTTCACCGTCGGTGATGCGGCACTCGACGCCAATCCGGACTCGGTCGACCTCGAAACCGTCGCCACGCATGAGTTCGGCCATTCGCATGGCCTGGCGCATGTCGTCACCAACAACCGGGGTCCGCGCAACCCGCGCGGTGCGGTGATGTTCCCGTCGATCAACACTGGCGATCCGGATGCCGAACGTCAGCAGCGCACGCTCGACACGGACGACATCATCACCAGTGCGTCGATCTATCAGGAGGGCAGCGAGCGCCGGGGCCCGGCGGCGATCCAGCGCGGCGACCTGCCGTTCCAGTTCGCCTACGGGAAGATCACCGGCAAGGTGACCGACGGCCAGAGTGGCCTGCCGGTGGCGGGTGCGGCGGTGTTCGCCGAGGACCTGCACACCGGCGAGCGCGTTGGCACCGCCTACAGCGGCGCGGCGCGCGTGGAAATCGATCTGGCAACCGGCAGCCTGTTCCTCGCGACGCCGGCGGATTCCTTCGCCAACGGCGACTACGCGTTGTACGCGCCGATCGGCGTCTACCGGGTCGGCATCGAAGCCCTGGACGGCGGCCCAGTGGCCGCGTCGCAGGTCAACCTCACCGCCACCGTCAGCGGTGCGCGCGGTCAGCAGACCTTCGACCGCAGCTTCTGGAACCTCAACAGCCGCTTCGGCCTGCCGCCGGCTGCGGGCGTGTCGTTCCCGGTCGTCGCGGCCCCCGGACTGGTCTACGGCGGCGTGGACCACACCACGCAGCGCGCGCCGAAGTTCGGCCAGCTGGCCAATCGCGTGTCGTCAGGGTTTGTCGACCTCGCACCGGGCAGCTACTACGTGGTCGCGTTCCCGGTGCAGCGCCTGATCGACACCCTCGGCCGCGACTTCTCGGTGCAGTCGGCGCTATTCGAGACGCGGGTCGTCGACTCGTCGACGCTGCCGGCCTTCAACGTGGCGTCGATCGTTCCCGGGCGACTCGCCGCCGATGGCAGCATCGCGCAGATCGCGCTGGATCGCCCGCTCCTTTCGCGCAGCCCTTTCAGCGGTGCGGACAACGACTTCGCGCCGTTGTACTCGACGAGCCCGAAGACGCTGGGCAGCCGGATCCTGTCGGGTTTCGACCGTGGCGAGTTCGACACGCTGTTCCTGGTGCTGCAGCTGCCGACCGCCGGGCCATTCCCCGGAGTCAACGCGTTCCCGCCGCTGGTGGGCCTGAGCGGCAGCAACTCGGCCGGCACGGCCTCGTTCTTCTCCGAGGACGGGACCACGTACACGCGCACGAACGTCGGCTTCCGCTTCCAGCTCGCGGCGACGCCGAACGCAACGCCCTGAGGTTCACGGCCGGCAGACAAGGCAACGGCGCGGGAGACCGCGCCGTTGCTGTTTCCACGCGAAGACGCGGCGCGCTCAGCCCTTGGGCGCGGTCCGCGAGCCGAACACGCGGAAACCGATCCACGCGAGCAGGGTGACCACTGCCGCGCCGGCCGTCATCTTCAGCGGCGACGACACGATCAGCAGCGCGCAGGCCAGCAGCGCGCCGATACCCAGCAGCCGATCGCCGGTGGACGGACGCTTCGCCGGCGTGCCGAGCAGCAGGCTCAGGCCCGCGGCCGCATAGGC
>JBOFQO010000358.1:0-19502 GCA_051660925.1 Silanimonas sp.
GCGCCGAGCATCTGCGATTCGACGATGGCGCGGCGGTAGCGCTCGACCACCGCGCGCCAGCAGATCAGGTTGGTGAGACCGTGCTCGTCCTCGAGCGTCAGGAACCAGGTGCCGTTGGCCGTCTGCGGGCGCTGCCGCAAAGTAACGAGGCCGGCGGTGCGGGTCCGGCGCGGCGCGGTGAGGCCATGCAGCGCGCGGTGATCGAGGTAGCCGCGGGCGCGCAGCTGTGGGCGCAGCAGGGCCATCGGGTGCGCGTTGAGCGTGAGCCCGGTGCTGGCGTAATCGGCCAGCGTGGTTTCGCTGGCCGTGGGCGGGCGGATGACGAGCCGCCCCTCGTCGGCCGTGGGTGCTTGAGCGAACAGTGGCAGCGTGCTGGTCTCGACGCCGGCGATCGCCCAGCGCGCACGGTGGCGATGGCCGGTGAGGCCGCGCAGCGCGTCGGCTTCAGCGAGCGCGGCACGGGAGCGCTCGTCGAGATCGGCGCGAGTGCAGAGGTCGTCGATGTCGCGGAGGGGCGCGCGGGTGCGTGCAGCGACTACGCGTTCCGCGGCCTCCCGCGATAGCGCCCCCACTTCGCGCAGACCGAGGCGAATGGCGAGCAGCGGAGCGTCGACATCGCGTCGCATGCCCCCTGATGCGGCATCCATCCGTTCCAGGGTTGAATCGACGTGGCTGTAGCGCACGTCCACGGGACGCACCACGATGCCGTGCTTGCGCGCGTCCTGGACGATCTGTGCAGTCGTGTAGAACCCCAGCGGCTGCGCGTTCAACAGCGCACAGGCGAAGGCGGCGGGCTCGTGGCATTTCAGCCAACAGCTGGCATAGGTCAGCAGGGCGAAGCTGGCCGCGTGCGATTCGGGGAAGCCATAACTGCCGAAGCCCTTCACCTGCTCGAAGATGGCTTCGGCGAAATCCGGCGCGTAGCCCCGCTCGGCCATCCCCGAGAGCAGGCGCTCGCGGTGGTGCTCAAGGCCGCCGCGACGCTTCCACGCCGCCATCGAGCGGCGGAGTTCGTCCGCCTCGCCCGCGGTGTAGCCAGCGGCGACCATCGCGATCTCCATCACCTGCTCCTGAAACAGCGGCACACCGAGGGTTCGATGGAGGACGCTTTTGAGGGCTTCTGAGGGATAGTCGACCTTGTCAATGCCCTGCCGGCGCCGCAGGTAGGGATGCACCATGCCGCCCTGGATCGGGCCGGGGCGCACGATGGCCACTTCGATGACGAGATCGTAGAAGGTGCGCGGCTTCAGGCGCGGCAGCATGGTCATCTGCGCGCGCGATTCGATCTGGAACACACCCAGCGTGTCGGCACGCTGGATCATCGCGTAAGTCTCATCGTCCTCCGCTGGAATCGTCGCGAGTTCGAGATCGCGGCGACCATTCGCGCGGAGGAGATCGAGGCAGCGGCGAATCGCGCTCAGCATCCCCAACGCCAGCACATCGACCTTCAGCAGGCCCAGGGTTTCCAGGTCGTCCTTGTCCCACTGGATGATGGTGCGCTCGGGCATCGCGGCGTTCTCCACTGGCACCAGCATCGAGAGCGGCGTATCGCTGATGACGAACCCCCCGACATGCTGCGACAAGTGCCGTGGGTGGCCGAGCAGCGTGTAGGCCAGCAACAGCACGCGCGAGAGCAGCGGCCCCTCGGGGTCGAGCCCGCGCTCGGCGCAACGCGCCTTCCACACGGCGAAATCCTCCGCGTGGCCGACCGCCGACGACAGCTCGGCGAGCTGGTCCTCGGGCAAGCCCATCACCCGGCCAACGTCGCGCAGCGCGCTCTTCGGCCCGTAGGTGATGACGGTGGCGGCCAGCGCGGCGCGCTCGCGGCCATACTTCGCGTAAACGTACTGAATGACCTCCTCGCGGCGCTCGTGCTCGAAGTCGATGTCGATGTCCGGCGCCTCGTCGCGCTCCTTCGACAGGAAGCGGCCGAACAAAAGGTTGGCGCGCGCCGGATCAACCGCAGTGATGCCGAGCGCGTAGCAGACGGCTGAATTCGCCGCCGATCCGCGGCCCTGACAGAGAATGCCGCGCGAGCGCGCAAACACCACGAGGTCGTGCACGGTGAGGAAGAAGGCCTCGTACTTCAGCTCAATGATCAGCGCGAGCTCGGCCTCAATCTGTGTGCGCACTTTTTTCGGCAGCCCCTGCGGCCAACGCAGCGCAGCACCGTCCCAGGCCAGCTTCGCCAGCCACGTGGACGGCGTCTCGCCATCGGGCACCAGTTCACGCGGGTAGTCGTACTTCAGGTCACGCAGCGAGAAGTGGCAGCGCGCCGCGATTGCCACGCTTTCCTGCAGCCAATCGCGCGGGAAGATCGCCGCCAGCGCCTGCCGCGTGCGCAGGTGGCGCTCGCCGTTGGAAAACAGCCGTCGCCCGGCCTCGCGCAGCGTGCAGCGGTGCCGCAGCGCGCACAGCACGTCCTGCAGGCCGCGACGGCGGCGCTCATGCATGTGCACGTCGCCGCAGGCCACCACCGGCAGCGCGCAACGCGCGGCGAGGAAAGCGATGGCGGCGCGGCGAATGTCATCGTCCGGGCCGCGATGCAACTGCGCAGCAAGCCAAAGGCGATCTTGGAAGAGAGCGCGCAACCACGCAGCCGTCGAATTCGCCGCTTCGTAGGCGTCGCATGCATCGGCCGAGGAGTCGCTCAAGCCAAGGTCATGGCGAGTGGGCACCCACAGCGCAAGAACGCCGCCCTCGCCCACCGACTCGCCACCAAACGCCGCTTCGAGATCGGTGCGATGCAACACATACGTGCCCTTGGCCGCGCGCCGCCGCGCCGTGGTGATCAGCGCCGACAGACGCTCGTAGCCGCGCTTCGATTCGACTAGCAGAACGAGCTTCGCCCCTTCGGCAAGCTGCAGTTCGGTGCCGCAGATGAGCGGCAGGCCGGTCGCTTCGCTGGCCTCCAGCGCGCGCACCAGACCGGCGAAGCTGCATTCGTCGGTGATGGCCAGCGCGCGATAGCCCAGCGCCTTGGCGCGTTCGAACAGCTCAAGCGCGGTGGACGCGCCGCGCTGAAACGAGAAGGCCGACAGGCAGTGCAGCTCGGCGTAGTCGGGCAGCGCGGGCGTCGCGGCCCGATGTTCAGGCGAACCAGCCATGCAGCCACCACGGCCCGCCCTCGCCGCCCACCGGCCGGAAGGCCCAGGCCTCCTGCCCGCCGCGGGTGCGCAAGCGGTAGTAGTCGCGGCGCACCGGCTCGGCGTCCCACCAGTCGGTTTCGATGCGCTCGGGCCCGGCGAGCACTGCGTCGACCGCGTCGCGCAGCACGATCGGCGGGTCGACGAGCCACAGCGGACGGGGCCCCTCGGCGAGTGCGGGTAACCGTGTGCGCGGAGCATCGACGTAACACCACGCGGCCTCAGGGCGATGCGTATCGACCACCGCGAGGGCCTGCACCGCCGCATCCCCCAGCCGGGCGCGCAGGCGGCTCTCGAGCAGGCCGGCGTCGCCGCCGCGCGACCGCGATTCGAACAGGTCGCGGTGCTCGGGCTGGAAGCCGGGCAACTCGTCCGCTTCCAGCCCAAGGCTCATCGCCGGGGCCGGCAGGCGAGCGCTGTCGAGCTTCAGCCGCGCCAGCTCGAAGAACCGCGCGGCGTCGCGCTCCGGCGCGGCCAACCGCACCTCAAGCCGTGTCGGCGGCACGCCGTCCTCGTGGCCAAACACCAGCCGGAAGCCCGGCACACCGCCGTCGCGCTGCACCAGGAACAGCGCGAACTCCTGCAGCAGCCGGCGCAGCGGGAAGACCAGCACGGTCGCGTCGGCCAGCGGGTGGTCGCAGTCGAGGCGCGCGGCATAGCGCGTGGGCGGCTCGTACAGCGGCAGCGGATCGGGCGCGCGGCCGACCAAGCGGTCGATCTGACCCATCACCTCCGGCCCGATGCGGCGTGCCAAGGGCGCACGCGGCAGGGCCAGTACGTCGCCGAGGCGCCTGAAGCCGCTGCGTTCGAGCAGGCGCAAGACCTCGTCCGGCAGGCCCGCCAAGCCCAACGGCAAACGGGCCAGCAAGCGCTGCAACTGCGTGACATCGGCCACAGCGAGGCCGTCGTGGGCGCGCGCCAGTCCGCGCGCAGCCAAAGGCGTCGGCGCGCAGGCGATGCACACCTGCACGCCATAAGCCGCGAGCTCGTCGCGCAAACGCTGCTGCCAGCGCGGCCATGGCCCGAACAGGCCGAGCGAACGCCCGGCCTCGAACAGCACGGTGTCGGGCTCGCGCAGACTCACTTCGGCCGAGAAGCCGTAGGCGTAGCCGGCCAGCCACTCACGCAACGCGGCGTCACGTAACGGCTGATGGGCAATAAGCGCGAGCCCCGGGCACAACAGCTGCGCGCTGGCCACGGCCTGCCCAGTCTGCACGCCCTGCGCACGCGCCGAAGCGCTGGCGGCGTGGATGCGGCGATGCTGCGGGCCATCGGTCAGCGCCCACGGCAGCATAGGGTCGAAGGCCTCCAGCGCACGGTGATGGCGTGCTTCCGCATCGAGGGCGAGCTGCGGCAAATGCAGCGCGCACCACCACGGCGACGGGGGACGAAACGACGAGGCGTCCGCGGGCATGGTCGAGACGACGATGTCGGCGCGTCAGTGCACGGCGCGCAGCGCAGCGCGCGGCATCACGCTGGGGCCCGTGCCCATCAAGCGCATCGGAGCGACCTCCATCGCGCCCCACGCCACTGGCGCGGCCGGCACCGCGCCGCCGCGGCATTTGTGCACGCGCACGCATTCACCAGGCATCAGCGCCAGCCGCAGCGCTGCCGGCGAGGGCTGCTCAAGCGCACGCAGCGGACGGAAGGCGAAGCCCAGCGCGTCGCCCTGCTCGGCCGCTACCGCCAGCCGGCGCAGCGCGCGGTCGTCGGCGCCGCGCGGCCAGCACAGCACCGCGCCGCACACGCCGGAGCGCAGGCCCTGTTCGGCGGCCCACAGCGCATCGCGGCCCTCGGCCCGCACCACGCGCAGGCGGGCGAGATCGAGCCCGGCCGCAGCCAGTGCCGGCGCGTACGGCAGGTAGGGCGGCGCCACCATCAGCAGGCTTCGGCCCTGCCGCGCCAGCCGCACCAAGGTAGGCAGCAGCAGGCGCAGCTCGCCCACGCCGTCCATCGGCAGCAGCAGTTCGAGCAGGGACGCCGGCGGCCAGCCACCGCCCGGCAAGGCGGCATCCAGCGCGACATGACCGGTGGATTCCCCCGGCCGCCCGGCCGCCTGCCCCGCAGCCGGCCACAGGCGGCGCTCGTGGATCAGGGCTTCAAGGGAGGCAAGGGCGGCAGGCATGGCAGGTCACCAATCCGGCAGAGAAAAATACCACATAAATATGTGGCACCCGTGAAGCCGGCAGTCCGGCGTCTGCCAATGGAAAACGATGCGCGTCTCACGCCTCGCGACCGCTTGCGGCACACTGCGGCCATGCCCCCCCGCATGCGCATGATCCCCCTCGCTGCCCTGCTTGCCTTCAGCCTCGGCTGCTCGCCGTCGGCCAGCATCGGCATCGACCTGCCTGAAAACGCTTCCGAAGCCGCCGTGCTCGCCTGCCTCGGGGAGCGCCTCGCCGCGCTGCACACCCAAGGCCTCGACGGATGGCCGGACACACCGCCGCTGCGCGACCGCGACGGCCGCGGTTGGCTGTGGCGCAACGCGCCGGGCCTCGACGAATCGCCCGTTCGCGCCAGCCTGCGTCTGTACGGCCACCGCCTCGCGATCCGCATCGCCCGTGACGGTTTCGGCGCACCGCGCACCGACACCAACGACCCCGCCCTGGCCACGCTGCGCGATGCGCTCGATCCGTGCCTGCCCGGCGCCGCGGCCGAAACCACCGACAAGGCCGATGACCATGGGTGAGCGTCGCCATTCTCGCGCCGTCGCCCTCGCCACAGTGATCGCACTCGTGATCGGCAGCGGCTGCGGTCGACGCGAATCGGTCGAGGTGCCGCTGCCACCCGAACACGACCCGAGGGCGATCGTCGACTGCTTGCAGGCTCGCCTTCCGACGCTGGCCGACGCCGCGTCCGATTTCTGGCCACCGCACGCCATCGAGCGCTCCGCCGATGGGCGCGAACTGGCCTGGCGCCCACTGCAGGCGCGCGGCGAGATCGGCTATGCGCTGCAGGTCCGGCTCGACGAAGGCCACGCCCACCTTCGCCTTGAAGCAATGGGGCCATACGGCAACGACCTCGACGGTACCGCCGCACAGCTCGAGGCCGCGCAGCGCATCGTCGAAGCCTGCATCACTCCCATCGCCAAACCCTCCCCTGATCCCCACTCGCCATGACCGATCCTGCCCCCGAGAACACGTGGCGCATCGAAGCCCGCGCCCTGCCCGTCGTGGGCATCGCCGCGCACGATTTCTGGGTGCTGCGCGATCCCAGCGGCAAGGCGGTCGCGGAACTCCACGGCCTCGCCACCGAACGCGCCACCGGCCTCGACCGCCCGATCGGCACCGACAGCGATGCCTACTCGCTGCGCGCCTGGCATTTCGTGCGGCCAGAGCCGCCGGAAGGCCTGGCCGCCGCGGTCGACGGCCCGCGCGGCCCGCAGTACACCTACATCGGCCGCGATCAGCCGCATGTCACCGTCGCCAGCGGTTCGCGCGAAGACGTTCTCTCCCGCTGGAACGCCGCCGTCGGCGCCATTGACACCATCAACCGCCGCGACCTCGACTACCCGGTTCTTGGCGTCAATCCGCTGGGTGGCACCGTCAACAGCAACTCGATGTACCGCACCTTCGGCGAGATCATGAACGTGCCGGTCGTCGACTTCCCCGGCCGCCTTGAGCCCGGCCTCGACCAGCGCACCCTCAGCCCCAAACAGATCGAGCAGTTCCGGAACCAGCACGGCCAGCCCGCCCCGCCAGTGCCGCCGCGCAACGCCATCGTCGAAGCCGCACTCGACCCGCGCTACCGCCAGATCGAAACCGGCGTCGCCGCGCTCGACGCACAGCACGGCCGCACGCCGGACGTGCGCAGCGAGCGCATCGCGCAAAGCCTTTACACCTTGGGCCGCGAAAACGACTTCCGGCAGATCGATCACGTCGTCGCCAGCATCGACAATGGCCGCGGCGTGAAAGCCGGCGAGAACTTGTTCATCGTGCAGGGGCGGCTCGACGACCCGGCCCACCAGCGCGCCATGATCTCGACCGCCGAAGCGCTACAGCGCGCTCCGGAAGAAAACGTCCAGCGCCTCGCCGCCGTCGAAGCACAGGAGCGGACCGAAATCGCGTCGAGGCAGGCCGAACTGGCCCGCGGCCCGGCGATTGACCCCACCGAGAGCACGGCTCGCCGCGTGGGTTGACCCCGGTTGGGCGGGCTATACTCCGCGGGCTCTTGCTCGCGGCGGGAGAAGCGCTGGAAACGGGCTCAAGGCCCGGCGCCAGCGCTGCCGAAGGCGCAACGCCCGTAATCGCTCAGGCCCCCGTACCGCCGCGCGCGAGCAACTCTGGAGAGACCGGTTGAATCCGGCGCCGAAGGTGCACGCGAAGCGCATTACCGGCTTCGCAAACTCTCAGGCAGAAGGACAGAGGGGCAAGCGGGGGATCTCGCTGCGCGAGCAGCGAACCCCGCGAGCGCCACCGCGCATGCAGGCGCGGTGGCCGGAACGATCCGTGCCCTTCCCACAAGGAAGGCGCGGAGGACACGCCGCCCCTCCCATCCGGACATCGCCATGAGCACGCCTTCGCTTCGCAGCCTCGAGCACCACGACGCCTTCCTTGAGCGCCACATCGGCCCCAACCCGGCCGAGATCGCCCACATGCTGAAGGTGATCGGCCAGCCCTCGCTCGAGGCGATGACCGACGCCATCGTGCCGGCCTCGATCCGCTCGACCGCCCCGCTCGCGCTCCCCGAGCCCATCAGCGAAGTCGAGGCCATCGCCAAGATCCGTGCGATCGCGTCGAAGAACCAGGTGTTCAAGAGCTTCATCGGCCAGGGCTACTACGGCACGCACACGCCGAACGTCATCCTGCGCAACATCCTCGAGAACCCCGCCTGGTACACGGCGTACACGCCCTACCAGGCCGAGATCTCGCAGGGCCGCATGGAAGCGCTGATCAACTTCCAGACCCTGTGCGCCGAACTCACCGGCATGGAGATCGCCAACGCCTCCCTGCTCGACGAGGCCACCGCCGCGGCGGAAGCGATGACGCTGGCGAAGCGCTCGGCGAAGGCCAAGGGCAACGCCATCGTCGTTTCCGGCGACGTGCACCCGCAGACGCTCGCCCTGCTGCACACGCGCGCCGAGCCGCTGGGCCTCGTGATCCGCCAGGCCGACTCCGCCGCCGAATGGGACGCCGCGATCGCGGGCGATGACTACTTCGCCGCGCTGATCCAATACCCGACCAGCAGCGGCTGGCTGATGGACTGGAGCGACGAGGTCGCGAAGGTCCACGCCAAGGGCGCGCTGGCGATCTTCGCCACCGACCTGCTCGCACTGACCCTGCTGAAGCCGCCGGGCGAAATGGGCGCCGACATCGTGGTCGGCAACACCCAGCGTTTCGGCGTGCCGTTCGGTTTCGGCGGCCCGCATGCGGCCTTCATGGCCTGCAAGGACGCCTTCAAGCGCTCGATGCCGGGCCGCCTGATCGGCGTCTCGATCGACGCGCAGGGCAACCCGGCGTATCGACTCACGCTGCAGACCCGCGAGCAGCACATCCGCCGCGAGAAGGCGACCTCGAACATCTGCACCGCGCAGGTGCTGCTCGCGGTGATGGCCTCGATGTACGCGGTCTACCACGGCCCCGAGGGCCTGACCCGCATCGCCCAGCGTGTCGCGCGGCTGACCGCCATCCTCCGCGCCGGCCTCGAGCAGCTCGGCTTCACGGCGAGCCACCATGCCACCGCCTTCGACACCATCAGCCTGAAGACCGGCGAGCGCACCGATGCCATCGCGGCGCGCGCGGTGGCGATGGGCGCCAACCTGCGCAAGGCCTGGGGTGAGTACCTGTGCATCTCGCTGGACGAGACCAGCACGCGCGCCGACGTCGAGCTGCTGTGGCGGATCTTCGGTGGCGACAACGCCACGCTGCCGAGCATCGATGCACTGGATGCGTCGGCGCCCTCGCTGATCCCGTCGGCGCTGCGCCGCACGTCGACCTTCTTGCAGCACCCGGTGTTCAACACCCACCACAGCGAGCACGAGCTGCTGCGCTACCTGCGCACACTGGCCGACAAGGACCTGGCGATGGATCGCACGATGATCCCGCTGGGCTCGTGCACGATGAAGCTCAACGCCACGGCCGAGATGATCCCGGTCACCTGGCCGGAGTTCGCGAATATCCACCCGTTCGCACCGGCCGAGCAGGCGCAAGGCTACCGCGAGCTGATCAGCACGCTGGAAGCGATGATCGTGGAGTGCACCGGCTACGACGCCGTCAGCCTGCAGCCGAACTCCGGCGCGCAGGGCGAGTACGCTGGCCTGCTGGCGATCCGCGCCTACCACCGCGCTCGCGGAGAGGGCCACCGCCGCATCTGCCTCATTCCGGAATCCGCGCACGGCACCAACCCGGCCTCGGCGCAGATGGTCGGCATGGACGTCATCGTCGTGGCCTGCGACAAGGACGGCAACGTCGACGTCGCCGACCTCCGCGCCAAGGCCGAGAAGCATTCGGCCAACCTTGCCGCGCTGATGGTCACCTACCCGTCCACGCACGGCGTGTTCGAGGAGGCCATCGTCGAGATCTGCGAGATCATCCACGCGCACGGCGGGCAGGTGTACACCGACGGCGCCAACATGAACGCGCTGGTCGGCGTGGCCAAGCCCGGCAAGTGGGGCTCGGACGTCTCGCATCTGAACCTGCACAAGACCTTCTGCATCCCGCACGGCGGCGGTGGCCCTGGCGTCGGCCCCTGCGCGGTGAAGGCGCACCTCGCGCCGTATCTCCCGGGTGCGATCACGAAGGACGGCCTGCGCACGGAAGGCGTCGGCGACGGCCCGATGGTCTCGGCGGCCCCCTTCGGCTCGGCGAGCATCCTGCCGATCAGCTGGATGTACATCGTGATGATGGGCGCGGAAGGCCTGCGCCGCGCCACCCAGGTCGCGCTGCTCAACGCCAACTACGTGGCCAAACGCCTCGAGCCGCACTTCCCGACGCTGTACGCGGGCAGCAACGGCCTCGTCGCGCACGAGTGCATCCTCGACCTGCGGCCGATCAAGGACAGCACCGGCATCAGCGCGGAGGACGTGGCGAAACGCCTGATCGACTTCGGCTTCCACGCGCCGACGCTGAGCTTCCCGGTCGCCGGCACGCTGATGGTCGAGCCCACCGAATCGGAATCGCTGCACGAACTCGACCGCTTCGTCGACGCGATGATCCAGATCCGCGACGAGATCCGCGCCATCGAGGACGGCCGACTCGACCGCGAGGACAACCCGTTGAAGCACGCGCCGCACACCGCGATGGTGGTAACGGCCAGCGAGTGGACGCGCGGCTACCCGCGCGAGCTCGCGGCGTTCCCGCTGCCGTCGCTGAAGCAGGTGAAATACTGGCCGCCGGTGGCGCGCGTCGACAACGTCTACGGCGACCGCAACATCATGTGTGCTTGCATCCCGGTCGAGGCCTTCAAGGACGCCGAAGAGCCGGCGGCAAGCTGATCGCTCACGCCATCGCCGGAAAAGAGAACGCCCCGCGATGCGGGGCGTTCTTATTGCGCCTGACAAAGCCGTCGTAGCGACGGGAACTCAGGCGAACGGATCCTGGAGCACGATCGTCGACTCGCGACCCGGGCCGGTCGAGACGATGGCCAGCGGGCAGCCGGCCAGCTCTTCCAACGCACGCAGGTAGGCGCGGGCCGCGGGCGGCAGCTTGTCCCACTCGGTGATGCCGGCGGTCGTTTCGCTCCAGCCGGGGAACTCCAGGTACACCGGGGTGCACTCTTCCCAGCCCGCGGCGTCGAGCGGCGCGTACTCGGTACGCTTGCCGCGGTACTCGTAGGCGATGCAGATCTTCAGCTTCTCCATCCCATCGAGGATGTCGAGCTTGGTGATGCACAGGCCGGTGATGCCGTTGATGGCCACGGCGCGCTTGAGCGCGACGATGTCCATCCAGCCGCAGCGGCGCGGACGGCCAGTCGTGGCGCCGTACTCCTGGCCGCGGTCGCGGATGCCCTGGCCGATGGCGTCATTGAGCTCGGTCGGGAACGGGCCGCCGCCCACGCGCGTGGCGTAGGCCTTGGCGATGCCCAGCACGTAGTCGATGGCGTCCGCGCCGACACCGGTGCCAGCCATCGCGCCGCCCACCGTCGTGTTCGAGGAGGTGACGTACGGGTACGTGCCGTGGTCGATGTCGAGCAGCGAGCCCTGCGCCCCTTCGAACATCACGCGCTTCCCCTGCTTGCGCAGGTCGTGGAGGATGCCGGCCACGTCGGCCTTCATCGGATCGACGTAGGCGCCGAAGGCCAGCGCTTCATCCAGCGTCTTCTGGAAATCCACCGCCTCGACGCCGAGGTACTTCGTCAGCACGAAGTTGTGGTAGTCCATCGCCGTGCGCAGCTTCTCGGCGAGCTCCTTCGGGTACGCGAGGTCGGCCACGCGCACGCCGCGGCGGGCGACCTTGTCCTCGTAGGCCGGGCCGATGCCACGGCCGGTGGTGCCGATGGCCTTGCCGCCGGCGGCCTTCTCGCGGGCCTGATCGAGCGCGATGTGGTACGGCATGATCAGCGGCGTGGCCGGGCTGATCTTCAGTCGCGAACGCACCTCGACGCCGCTCTCTTCGAGCTGGGTGATCTCCTTCTGCAGCGCGGCCGGCGACAGCACCACGCCGTTGCCGATCAGGCACAGCGCGCCTTCACGCAGGATGCCGGACGGGATCAGGTGCAGCACGGTCTTCTTGCCGTTGATGACCAAGGTGTGGCCAGCGTTGTGGCCGCCCTGAAAGCGCACCACGGCACCGATCTCCTCGGTGAGCAGGTCGACGATCTTGCCCTTGCCCTCATCGCCCCACTGGGCGCCCAACACGACGACGGATTGACCCATGGCCGAAGCCCTCTCTTCAATGGAATGCGAGCCCTCGCGGGCGAGCCTTGCTGGGGCGGGAGCGGCGCCGCAGGCGCCAGGCATTCCTCAAGGCCCAGACAAGACAAAAGCCGGAAGCGCTTGAAGCGCCCCGGCTTTGCGAAATTATCCGCGCTTTTTCCGCCCCCCGCCACCCCGAGGGGCGGCGGCCAGGCGCGGCCTCAGCGACGGGCCTGCTGGAAGTACTCGAAGAACTCCGAATCCGGGTCGAGCACGAGGGTCGTCTGGCCATCGGCGAGCGCGCCGCGATAGGCCTCAAGGCTGCGGTGGAAGGCGTAGAACTCGGGGTCCTTGCCGTAGGCCGTCGCGTAGATCTCGGCGGCCTTGGCGTCGCCTTCGCCGCGGATGCGCGCGGCATCGCGCTCGGCGTTGGCGAGGATCACCTGCTCCTGCTTGTCGGCTTCGGCGCGGATGCGCTCGGCCGCTTCCTGGCCTTCGGCGCGGGTGCGCGTGGCGACTTCGTTACGGTTGGCGCGCATGCGGTTGTACACGCGCTCCAGCACCGACTCGCTGCCAGCGACGCCGTCGTTCGGCAGGTCGATGCGCTTGATGCGCACGTCCGCGACTTCGATGCCGAGCGTGGACGCCCCCTTGTTGATCTCGTCGATCAATCCACGGGTGTCATTGCGACGGCCGGCTTCGGCGAGCTGGCGCAACGTGCTGCGGTTGATGAGGTTGCGCAGCGCACCTTCGACGATCGGCGACAGGCGGGTGACGGCCTGGTCCTCGATGCCGCCGCCGGCGGCACGGTAGTACTGCGCCACGTCCTCAATGCGCCAGGCGACGAAGTAGTCGACCTGGACGTCCTGCTGCTCGGAGGTCAGGTAGCGCTTGTTGTCCGCCGTCATGGTCAGCAGTCGACGGTCGAAGGTGCGCACGGTTTCGATCAGCGGCACTTTGAAGCGCATGCCAGGCTGCACGTCCTCGCGGACGACCTCGCCAAGGCGCAGAACGATGGCGGTGTTTGCTTGGTCGACGGTAAACACCGAGCCCATCAGCAACAGGAGGGCGAGCGCGGCGGCGATCAAGAGGTTCGGGAGTTGGCGCATGTCAGCGGCTTCCTTCGCGGGGTTCGCGGCCGGTCGGGCGGACCGGGCGGGCCGAGTCGCTGGCTTCGGCCGCGGCGGCCTGGGCCTGGACTTCCGGGCGGGTCAGCAGGCTCGGCGTACCGGGGGTGCCGGACGCTGTCTCGGCCGACTGCGGCAGCTGCAGCAGCAGGGTGTTGCCGTTCGCGGCGGCGACCACGCGCGGGTTGCGCGACAGCACGTACTGCACGGTGTCGAGGTACAGGCGCTTGCGCGTCACTTCCGGCGCCTTACGGTACTCGGCGAGCAGCAGGTCGAAGCGCTGCGCCTCACCTTCCGCGCGGGCGACGACCGCTTCCCGATAGCCGTTGGCGGCGGCAATTGTGCGCGAGGCCTGACCACGGGCACGCGGCACGACCTGGCCCTCGTAGGCGCGGGCGTCGTTCTGCGAACGCTGCGCGTCCTGCTCGGCGGCGATCACGTCGTCGAACGACGGCTTCACCGCGGAGGGCGGCGCGGCCAACGGCAGGCCGAGCTGAGTCAGTGTCAGGCCGGTCTTGTAGCTGTCGAGCGCTTCCTGCACCGACTTCTGGATGTCCGGCGTCAGCGTGTCGCGTTTGTTCAGCGCGGTCTCAAGATCGGCGTTACCGATGGCCTCGCGCACCGCGCTCTCGGTGATCTGCTGGATCAGGTCGCGCGGGGCGCGGGTGCCGAACAGGAAGTCCTTCGGCTCGGTGATCTGGAACTGCACGTTGTAGCCGACCTCGACGAGGTTCTCGTCGCGGGTCAGCACCTGCATCTGGTCGGACACCGCCGCGACGTCTGTCGCCTGCACGACGGTGACGCGTTCGATCGGCCACGGCAGCTTGAAGTTCGCACCCGGTTCCATCATCCGACTGAACTCGCCGAAGCGAAGGACCACGCCGCGCTCGCGGGCGTCGATCAGCTTGAAGGAGTTAAACACCAGCCACACCAGCACGAGGCCGCCGATCAGGTACAACGGGTTGAAGCGGTCGCCGCCGCTACGACCGGCTCCGCCGCCACCGCCGAACATGCCGCGCAGCTTGTTGACGAAGGCCTGCACCTCGCGATTGGGGTCTTTCCCGCGCCAAGGGTCGTTGTTGCGGTTTCCGGGTTGGTTCCAGGCCATGGGGGCTCCGTCGTGACGCCCGCGGGCCGCGGGCGTCGGTGAATGCTGGATTCTAGGTAGGGGTGGCAGGCGCAACAATCAACAGGCCGTGAAGCGGATGCCCGCCCGGCGCGGCGGCGAGACGCTCGGCGGTCGCCCTCGGCAAGCGGAGTTCGAGCTGCCAGCCGGTCTCATCGACGGTCTCGGAGCGCACGGCGCCCAGCGCGTGCAGCTGCGCCCGAAGGCGACCGTCCCCCGCGCCCAGCGGCAGGCGGCCAGTCAGCAGGTCAGTCGCAAAGTGCGCGCCCAGCGCGTCGAGCACGGCGTCGAGGCCGACGCCGTCGCGCGCCGACACCCAGGCCTGCGTCGCCTCGCCCTCGCGGACGTCGAGGCGCGGCGCCAGCCCGTCGATGCGGTCGATCTTGTTGAACACCGTCCACTGCGGCACGTCGCCGGCGCCGATCTCCTCGAGTACGGCGTTGACCGCGCCGATGCCCGCGTCGCGCTCCGGGTCGGCGGCGTCCACGACGTGCAGCAGCAGGTCGGCCTCGCGCGCTTCGGCCAGCGTCGAGCGGAAGGCGGCGACGAGGTCGTGTGGCAGGTCGCGCACGAAACCGACGGTGTCGGACAGCAGCAGCGGCCCGCAGGCGAGCCCGTCGATGCGGCGCACGGTCGGGTCGAGCGTGGCGAACAGCTGGTCGGCGGCGTAGACGCCGCTGCCGGTCAATGCGTTGAACAGCGTCGACTTGCCGGCATTGGTGTAACCCACCAGGGCGACGCGCGGCAGTTCGTTGCGCATCCGCGCCCGCCGCATCTGCGTGCGCTGGACGTCGATGCGCTCGAGGCGCTTCTCCAGCGCGTCGATGCGCGCACGGATCAGCCGGCGGTCGGTTTCCAGGGCGGTTTCGCCCGGGCCGCGCAGGCCGATCGAGCCGCCGCGCTGCGAGTCCATCGACTTGCCCTTGCCGACCAGCCGCGTGGCGGAATGCTTGAGCTGCGCGAGCTCCACCTGCAGCTTGCCGTCGGCGCTGGCGGCGCGCAGGGCGAAGATGTCGAGGATCAGGCCGACGCGGTCGACCACGCGGCGTCCGAGATCGTCGGAAAGATTGCGCTCCTGCACCGGGCTCAGCGTCACGTTCACCAGCACGACGTCGACGTCGGCGGCTTCGCAGTAGCCCTTCAGCTCCTCGACCTTGCCGCTGCCGAGGTAGTGGCTGGCGCTGGGGCGTTCGATGCGCGCGTCGACGACGGCGACGACTTCGGCCCCGGCCGAGCGCGCTAGGTCAGCGAATTCCTCGGCGATGGCGGGATCACGCTGTCCGGGCGCCGCCGGCTGGACCAGCAGGGCGCGTTCGCGACGGGAGCTGTTCATCGGATCGGGCGGCGGCAGGCGCGCCGCGCCAAACTCACTCGTTGCCTTCATCGGGCAGCTCGTCGCCGCCCTCGCTGCCGTCACCCGTCGGATTCACCTGGCCGCCACCCGGCCCGACGCGCACGTTGCGCGACGGCACGACCGTGGAGATCGCGTGCTTGTAGACCATCTGGCTGACGGTGTTGCGCAGCAGGACGACGAACTGGTCGAAGCTCTCGATCGTGCCCTGCAGCTTGATGCCGTTGACGAGGTAGATCGACACCGGGATCCGTTCGCGACGCAGCGCGTTCAGAAACGGGTCTTGAAGGCTCTGGCCTTTCGACATGGGGGATCCGGCGTGGTTGTTCTTCTCGGGACGCGCATCCTAGCCCGTCACCGGGGTCGGCGCGAGTGAATGCCGGGCGCGGCGCGCTCAGGCCGGCGACGGCAGGAAGCGACGCATCGCGCCATCCAGCACGTCGCGCTGCGTCGTCGGGTCGAACCACAGGGCGTCGTGCTCGCCGCGCAGCCAGGTGAGCTGGCGCTTGGCAAGGTGGCGCGTGGCCGCGACGCCCTGCTCGACGAACGTGGCGCAGTCGCAGGTGCCGTCGAGATGCTGCCAGGCCTGCCGGTAGCCCACGGCGCGCATCGACGGCAGGTCGGGATGCAGGCGCGGATCGGCCTTCAGCGCCCGCACCTCGTCGAGGAAACCGGCGTCGAGCATCGCGCGGAAGCGCCGGGCGATGCGCTCATGCAGCACCGCGCGGTCGGCCGGCGCCAGCACCAGCTTCAGCACGCGGAATGGAAAACGTGCGGCTGCAACGCGACCCCGCGCCTGCCAGTCGCTGATCGGCACGCCGCTCAGCCGGAACACTTCGAGCGCGCGCAGCGTGCGCTGCGTGTCGCTCGGCTTGATGCGCGCGCCGGCGACGGGATCGATGCGCTGCAGCTCGGCGTGCAGCGCCGGCAGGCCGCGTTCGACGAGTTCGGCCTGCAGTGCCCCGCGCATCGCCGGGTCGGATTCCGGCAACTCGGCCAGTCCCTCCAGCAGCGCCTTGAAGTAGAGGCCAGTGCCGCCGACCAGCAGGGGCACGCGGCCGGCGTCGGCCAGCGCCGCCATCTCGCGCCGTGCGTCGCGGGCGAAGTCCGCCGCCGAATACGGCTCGTGCGGCTCGCGCACGTCGATCAGGCGGTGCGGCGCCCGCGCCAGCGTCGCGGCGTCGGGCTTGGCGCTGCCGATGTCGAGGCGCCGGTACACCAGCGCGGAGTCCACGCTGACGATCGCGGTGCCCAGGCGCTGCGCCCAGTCGGCGGCGAAATCGGTCTTGCCCGAGGCCGTCGGGCCCATCACCGCGACCGCCAGCGGGCGACGATCGGCGCGCGGATCAGCGGCGGTGGCCGGCACGGGTTCGGAGGGCGGAATGGGCATCGGCGCGCAGCATAGCCGGCGCGCGTTGAACGCCCGCGCGCCCGGGCGTAGATTCGTCGCATTACTCCGCTTTACGGCCCCACGGAGCCCCCAATGTCACGCCTGAAAGCCTTCGGCTTCCTGCTGGTGTTCCTGATCCCGGCCACCCTGCCCTTCGCGGCTTGGCTGGCCGATGTCGCGCTGCCGGTCGACGCGGCGGCGTGGTTCCCGCTGGTCGCGCTGTTCGTGCTGCTGCCGCTGGCCGACTATGCGCTCGGCCACGACAGCGTCAACGTGCCGGCCGAGCAGGAGCGGGCCTTCGCGCAATCGCGCTGGTTCCGCGGGCTCACGGTGCTGGCTCTGCCGGTGCACGTCGGCGTGCTGGCCTGGAGCGCGTGGTGGTTCGCGCAGGCCGATCTCGGCATCGTCGCCATGGCCGGCTGGCTGTTGTCGCAAGGCGTGGTCGGCGGCGTGCTCGCCATCAACACCGCCCACGAGCTGATCCACAAGGACAGCCGGTTCGAGCAGACCGTCGGCGGCCTGCTGCTCGCCTCGGTGGGCTACCACGGCTTCAAGATCGAGCACGTGCGCGGCCACCACGTGCACGTCTCGACGCCGGAGGACGCCTCGAGCGCGCGCTACGGCCAGGGCCTCTGGCACTTCCTGCCGCGCGCGCTGGTCAACAACACCCGCAACGCCTGGAAGCTCGAGGCCGAACGCCTGGGGCGCCTCGGGCTACCGGCCCTGCACTGGCGCAACGAACTGCTCGGCTGGACGGCGGTGTGGTTGGCAATGGCGACAGCGATGACCATGTGGCTCGGCGCCGTGGGCCTCGGCTTCTTCCTACTGCAGGGCCTGTTCGCCGCCGGCTCGCTGGAAGTCATCAACTACATCGAGCACTACGGCCTCGAGCGTCGCCGCTTGCCGGACGGCCGCTACGAGCGCACGACGCACCTGCACAGCTGGAACAGCGACTACCGGCTGTCGAACCTGATGCTGTTCCAGCTGCAGCGTCATAGCGATCACCACGCCTTCCCGAAGCGCCCCTACGCCATCCTCCGCCACCACGCCGACAGCCCGCAGCTGCCCGGCGGCTACGCCGCGATGTTCGTGCTGGCACTGGTGCCGCCGCTGTGGTTCCGCGTGATCCACCCGCGCGTCGACGCGTTTCGGGCGCGCGCCGCGGCGGCATGATCGTTCTTCTCCCCATCACTGGATAACGGATGCTCCGAAACGCCCTGGCGCTCGCCGCCACGATCGTCCTCGCGCCCCTCGCTCAAGCCGGCGTGCTCGCCACCGAACTGCTGCCGATGCCGCTGGCGCCGGACATGAAGAGTTCCACCCAGCTTTATCTGCCGGAGGGCTACGACCCGAAGCAGCCCACCTGGGTCTCATACAAGCTGATGGCCGTCTCTCCGACCGCCGACCCCGAAGGACAGGTGGTCGTCACCGGCATGTTCGAACGCGAACCGACGCCGTTGCCGGCCACGACCGTGCTATTCGAGCCGCGCGACCTGCGCATCACCGAATCCGCCGGCACCATCCAGCAGCAGTTCGAGCAGAACTTCGGCAAGCGCAGCGAGACCGAGCTGCGCGCGACCTGGGGCGACGCGATGTACGACGCTTATGTCGCCGTCAATGCGGGCACTGGGCGCCTGCTCGACGGCACGGCCGTGCGCGAGCTGCCACCGCTGTCGCAGGGCGACCCGATCCTGCTCGTCAGCGTGGAGAACGCGAAAGGCATCCAGCCGGCCGGTTTGCTGGTCACCGTCGGCCAGGGCGAGATCCCGCCGGAACACCAGCCCAACGTCGAATCAACCGGCGCGTTCCAGTTCGGGCTGGGGCTCGGAAAGCTGCTGCCGATCCTGCTGCTGCTCGGCGTCGGCTATGTCGTCTACCGCGTGGTGCAGTCGCGGCGGGAGACGTGACGCGCCGCGGATCGCGGCGCATGGGCTGAGGCCTACTCGTCGTCCGGCCAGCGGATCGTCGGCGTCGCGGTCTTGCCCCGCGGCGTCGGCACGGCGTTGACGGCCGCCCACACCTTCAACGCATCGACGGTCGCGGCGACGTCATGCACGCGCACGAACGTCGCGCCGCTCTGCACGGCGATCAGGTGCGCGGCCACCGACGCGGCGAGCCGATCATCGACGCCGCGCCCGGTGATCTGCCCAAGGCTCGACTTCCGCGACAGGCCGGCCAGCACCGGGACGCCGATCTCGGTGAAACGCTTCAGCTGCGCCAGCAGAGCGAGGTTGTGCTCCAGCGCCTTACCGAAGCCGAAACCCGGATCGATGACGATTCGGCGCTTGTCGATGCCAAACATCTCGCAGGCGAACACGCGCTCGGCGAGGAAGCGATGCACCTCGCCGACCACATCGTCGTAGGCCGGCGCCTGCTGCATGGTGCGCGGCTCGCCGGCCATGTGGATCAGCACCTCGGCGGCCTTCGACGAAGCCACCGCCTCAAGCGCGCCGTCGCCGCGCCGCGCCATGACGTCGTTGACCATGCCAGCCCCGGCAGCCAACGCCGCGCGCATCACCGTGGCCTTGGTGGTGTCGACGCTGATCGGCACGGCGGTTTTCGCCACCAGCG
>JBOFQO010000359.1:0-2856 GCA_051660925.1 Silanimonas sp.
CGCTCGGCGATGACGATGAACTTCGTGCGCGCCCTGATCGACGGCGGCTTCGCCGATCTGCACCACCCCGAATACTGGGATCTCGGCTGGGTGGCGCGTTCGCCGCTGGCCGAGGAGTACCAGAAGATGGTCAACGGCATCGGCGATGCCGTGCGCTTCATGGAAACCGTCACCGGCGGCGCCATCGACAGCCTCAACCGCGTTGACTTCTACACCTCGCACGAGGCGTTGCTGTTGCCTTACGAGGAAGCGCTGACTCGCCAGGTGCCGCGCCAGTGGGGCTGGTTCAACCTGAGCACGCATTTCCCTTGGATCGGCATGCGCACGGCGCAGCTGGATGGCGCGCACACCGAGTACTTCCGCGGCATCCGCAACCCGATCGGCATCAAGCTCGGCCCATCGGTGACACCGGATCAGGCGCTGCGCCTCGCCGACGTGCTGAACCCGAACAACGAAGCCGGCCGCCTCGTCTACATCCACCGGATGGGCGCCGGGAAGGTGCTCGAAAAGCTCCCGCCGCTGCTGGAAGCGATGAAGCGCGAGGGCCGCCGCTGCGCGTGGATGTGCGACCCGATGCACGGCAATACCGAAACGGCGGCAAACGGCTACAAGACGCGACGCTTCGACAACATCCGGGCCGAGGTCGAGCAGAGCTTCGACGCGCATGCGGCGGCCGGCACGCGCCTGGCTGGCGTGCACCTCGAGCTGACCGGCGAGAACGTCACCGAATGTACCGGCGGCGCGCGCGAGCTGGTCGACGCCGATCTGGCCCGCGACTACCGCACCACCGTCGACCCGCGCTTGAACTACGAGCAGTCGCTGGAGATCGCGATGCTGATCGTGCGCAAG
The DNA here is from genome assembly GCA_051660925.1 of Silanimonas sp. Classification (GTDB taxonomy): domain Bacteria; phylum Pseudomonadota; class Gammaproteobacteria; order Xanthomonadales; family Xanthomonadaceae; genus Silanimonas. The sequence continues at coordinate 850 of JBOFQO010000359.1, forward strand.
CAGGCGCAGATCGCGCAGCCGGCGTTGATCTGACGCCCACCGCCGCGGTGTCGTCGTGACGCCGCGGTCTTCACGGGTTGCATTCGGGGCAGTGCCCGGCGTCGGCGCTGCGGCGTCCGTCGACGCGAGGTCGCGCGACGCGATAGGCGCAGGCCCCGCAGCCGTGGATTTCAGCGCGCACCAGGTCGGTCGGCGCGCCGCAGAGCTCGCAGGGCAGGCCCGGCTCGGCGTCGATACGCCCGAAGCCCGGGACGCCGCAGGCCGGGCAGGGCGTCGAGAGCCGGTCCCGTAGGCGTTCGCCGAGCGCAGCGATCACGCGCATCCGCGTCGGGTTCATGTGCGCACGCAGGTCGGCTTCGACGCGAGCAAACCCGTCCGCCGATTCGGCCGCGATGCGCTCCACCGCGGCGGAGACCTCGGCCGCGTCACGCAGGCCTTTGGCGACGGGCATGGCGGGGGCACTGGCCTCAAGATGGCCGACATCGCGAAGCCAGGCATTCGGCTTCACCAGCGCGGCGTGCGCGGGCAGGCCAATCTCGGCGAGCAGCGAGGGCAGCGCCTCGCCGGGGCAAACCGCCCTCGTGCGCCAGTTCGTCTCGTGCCCGGCGTGTTCGAGCACGATCAGCTGACCATGCATGTCGTCGACGAAGGCCAGCCGCTCCACATGCAGCGGCAGGAAACCGAGCAACGGGTCCGGGCCGAAGCTGCCCTCGGTGGCGAGGCCGAGCGGCAGGCCGGCAGCGGCCATGCCGCGGCGGGCTTTCTCGATCACCACCTCGCGTGCGGTGCCGGGGCGCTCGATGTCGCCGGCGAAGGTGCCGAGAGCGTCGGTGTCGATGGCCACCGCCTCCGCCTGCAGCCCCATGGCCGACAAGGCCGGGGCGAGTGCCTCGGCCTTGCCGTGTAGGGTGGCCACCGCGACGCGATGGCCGCGGTAGTCCAGCCTCATTCGCCGGAAGTCACTCGCCCTGGGCCTGAGAGTAGCCACGCACGCCGTCGAAGGTGTAGAGGTTCTCGGTCTTCACCGCGTCGAAGCCGGCGTCGGCGATGCGCATCAGCAGGCGCGAGATGGCCTGGCCGTCGACGGTCTCGCCGGTGGCCGGAAAGCGGCAGCGCCAGTGGTCGGTGCGCAGGGTCTGCGGGTTGCCGTTCGGATAGACCTTGACGCCGCGGTTGGTGATCAGCGCCAAGCGGAACTCGCTGCCGGTGAGCTTTTCCAGGGCGGCGCCGAGTTCGTTCGGATCGCGCGCGTCGGTATCCCAGTTGACGAACACATCGACGCCGACCAGCGTCTTCTTCGAGGCCACGTGCGGCGGGATGCTGACGTCCGGGTGCACCAGCGACTCGGGCTCGCGCTCGGGGTAGTCGACCGCGGCGATCTTTTTCGGCTGCTGCCCGAGGCGGTCGATGACGGCTTGCGCGAATTCACGCGTGCCGACCTTCCGCGTGCTGACGCCGTTGCGGAAGATGTCGCCGGTGTGGATGCCTTCCTCGAGCGCGCACAGCCAGGCGTTTTGGATGTCGCTGGCGGGCTTCGCGCGGCCCAGATGCACGAGCATCATCACCGCCGACAGCAGGAGGCCTGAGGGATTGGCGATGTCCTGGCCGGCGATGTCCGGTGCCGAGCCATGCACGGCCTCGAACATCGCGCAGTCGTGGCCGATGTTCGACGAGCCTGCCAGACCGATCGAGCCGGCCACTTCGGCGGCCACGTCGGAGAGGATGTCGCCGTAGAGGTTGGGGGTGACCACCACGTCGAAGTCGGTCGGACGGCTGGCCATGCGCGCCGTGCCGATGTCGATGATCATGTGGCTCGTCGCGATTTCCGGGTACTGCGGCGCGATCTCGTCGAAGACCTTGTGGAACAAGCCGTCGGTGAGCTTCATGATGTTGTCCTTGGTCATGCAGGTCACCTTCTTTCGCCCGTGCGCGCGGGCGTACTCGAAGGCGTAGCGCACGATGCGCTCGCAGCCGGGACGAGTGATGAGCTTGAGGCACTGCACGACC